>NZ_JBNATX010000030.1:0-21774 GCF_049701115.1 Caldanaerobacter sp.
TTTGACAACAAGTCGCATTTACACACAAAATGCCACTTCTTTAAGTTTGTCAACAATCTGAAAACAGGCTAAAAAGCCTGCCTTAACTGATGTTGTTTTGTAAAAAATGCCCTGTACGTTAGAAAAGTCACCGCAAAACATGAAATCGCTACTGTTGATGCCAGCATAAAAGTAACCATTATCTGGTACTTAACTGCCTCAATGGGGTCCACTCCTCCTAATATGAGCCCTGTCATCATCCCTGGTAGTTGCACGATACCCAGAGTTTTCATGCTGTCAACTGTTGGAATCATCCCGGTCTTTATCGCTGTCTTTATCACCTTTTGAGCCGCTTGTCTTGAAGTTGCACCAAGTGACAAATACGCCTCTATCTCTTCTGACCTATTTTTTATCTCGTCCTTTAACCTTGAAACAGCAAGTCCGGAAGCCACCATCGAATTCCCTATTATCATTCCTGATACAGGTATGACTTCCTGTGGCCTAAAATGAATATTTCCAAACAGAATGAGTAAAGAAATTGTAATCGCAGCACTTAAAGCAATTGAAAAAGTGATAAAATAAAAAACATTTGGTATTCCCTTTCCTCTCTTTGAAGCATTATTCCCAGCAACTACTATCATTAAAGTTACCATTGCCAAAGTAAACAAAGCATTGTTTGCAGCAAATATGTAATGTAAAATGTACCCTACTATCGTAAGCTGTACAACCGCTCTTATGGTACCTATGACTATTTCCTTTTCAATTCCCAGTTTTTGATAATAAGAAACAAAAATAGATATTAGCACAAGACTTGATGCCAATGTCAAAGACAATACACTCATTTAACTTCCTCCTTTAATTTACCTTGTATGAATAATTTTGTAATTTCATTTTGGGGACTTGTAAAAAAATCATAAGTTTTAGCATATTCTATTAATTGGCCTTTGTTAAGCAATGCTGTGTAATCTCCAATGCGCCTAGCTTGATCTATATTATGAGTTATCCAAATAATCGTCAAATTAATTTTTTCCTTTAACTCAATCATCAACTTCTCTATTGTTTCTGTAGAAGTAGGGTCAAGGGCTGAAGTAGGCTCATCAAGCAAAAGAGCTTCCGGCTTATTTGCAAGAGTTCTAGCTATAGAAACTCTTTGCTGTTCACCTCCTGATAAATTTTTCACATCCCTTGTAGCATATTCATTGTTTAATCCCACAATACTCAAATAATACTTCACATCCACATTTTTTTCTCCTTTGAGCATTGGCCCATACTCAATATTTTCTTTAACTGTTCCTTCAAAAAGATGAGGCTTTTGAAAAACCATTCCAATCTTTCTCCTCAAATCTATTACGTCCATTGTTCTAATATCCACGTCGTCTATTAAAATACTGCCATGGGTTGGATCTATCAATCGGTTTATCAGCTTAATAAAAGTTGATTTTCCAGCTCCAGAAGGGCCAACAATAGTATGTATTGCTCCACCTTCAAACTTTACAGAAATGTTTTTCAATATCTCTTTTTCAGAAGTGACGTAACTAACCTCTTTAAATTCTATTTTTTTCATACAAATCACCTCTATTGTAACAACTGTTACATTTATATTTAAATTGTATCCTTTCTTTGTGGAAAAGTCAACAAAGCTAAAAATTTCTTTTTAACTTTGATATTTATTTGACATTCTTTTGATAAAGTAATAAAATATAATTGACAATAAGAGGAAAGGAGGCGATTCCATGGATACAAAATTCATCACAAGAACTGCTATTTTACTCGCCATCACACTGATATTTCAATTTTTAAAAATGCCCCAACTCATAACAGGTTCTATCGTTAATGCAATGCTTTTAATCGCGGCTGGCACCGTTGGAATGTGGTCAGGAGTCACAATAGGACTCTTAACTCCGATAATTGCATTTTTAGTAGGCATAATGGGATTTCCTTTAATGATTCCTTTTATAATGGTAGGTAATGGGTTATATGTAATGCTCTTTTCAACACAAAAAAACAAAATAATAGGAATGATAATAGGTGCTGTAGTTAAGTTTATATGGCTTGCTTTATCAGTAAAATATATAATGCAACTCTTTAACGTAAAAGTTCCCCTAAAAATTGTACAGGCTTTTACAACGCCTCAGCTTATAACAGCTTTAATAGGAGGTACATTAGGAATTATAGTAATTGCATTTCTTGAAAATTATTTCAAAAAAGCGAAAGAGCAATAATAAAAGGTGGTATTTTGTGCAAAAGCTCAGAGTACAGCACAAAATGCCACCTCCCAATTACTACTATCCAACAATTTCTACTCGCTAATAATCATATAATAGAATTTGAATATCTCCCACACCTGTCTCCAGTCATAGCGATTATCTTCCCATTCGCTTTGATTTGGATTATCTCACATTCATTAGGACAAGCCTTGCAGATAAAAGTAGTAGTTTCAAATTTCTCTTCCGATACATCAAATCCCTTAAATTTAGTATGTACTCCTAAGCGCTTTACTTCTTCTCTGGCAATCATTGCGATACCTATCGCTCCCATGATATTGTAATACTTAGGCACTATTACCTCATGTCCTACTTCCTCTTCAAAAGCCTTCTTTATGGCAATATTAGCCGCCACACCCCCCTGAAATACGAAATCAGGCTTTAATTTTCTACCTCTGACCAAATTATTCATATAGTTTCTTACCAATGCTTTAGACAATCCTTTTAGTATTTCCGCCTTGCTAAAACCATACTGTTGTTTTGATATCATGTCCGACTCAGCAAAAACAGTACATCTTCCAGCAATTCTAACTTCTCTTTTGGCCGTCAGGGCTATCTCACCAAATTCTTCGATTTTTATTCCAAGCCTTTGCGCTTGATGGTCCAAGAATGACCCTGTTCCTGCAGCACAAACAGTGTTCATGGCAAAATCGGCTATAGTACCATCATTTATTATGATTAACTTGGAGTCTTGTCCTCCGATCTCAAAAATTGTACTCACATTGGGATGAAAATAAAGAGTGGCAGTAGCATGAGCAGTTATCTCGTTTTTCACCACATCCGCTCCTAAAACATATCCAATGAGTTGTCTTCCACTACCTGTAACTCCTACCCCTCCTATCTCTTTACCTGGCAACTCTTTATGAAGTTTTTTAAGTTCTTCTTTTACAATATCAATCGGTTGCCCTACATTTCTCACATAGGATTCAAATAAAATATTCGTTTCATCGTCAATAGCAACAACATTTATGCTCACAGATCCAACATCCACTCCAATATATACCTTTTCCACTTTTCCCTACCTCGCTATCTTTTTTCTGCGTTTTCTTAATTTAATAACATCAAGGAAAGCTTCTATCCTAGTCAAAGTATTGGCAACAGCCATTTGTTCATCTATAGAAAGTGTAAGAATTGGAAAGTCGTATTCTCTTATTATTTTGCTGATGGCACTTTCTGTTATAAGTTCGGGTAGACATCCAAATGGCTTTAAATGGATTACCCCATCAAATCCTCTGTCCATAAAGTCTATTATTGCACCCACAGACTGTTTGGCATGCCCTCCAATTATTATCTCAATGTATTTCTCACCTTTTTTCAATATTTGATGTTCTTTCTCCTTGTAAGAAGGCAAAGGTATTAAATTAAAATCTATCCATTCAGAGATATAATGGGACCTCTCAACCTCAGCACCATAGGTATTTAAAACCTCTTCTATATTCCCATTTATAGAAGGCTCCATTACCACATATATTTCTCCCACTATTCCAATCCTTATCCTCTCTTCCTCTGGAACTTCACAAACCTTTATGCTGTTTATTCTTTCAATCGCCTCTTTCTCCACCTTTTTTACATCCTCAGAAGATTCTATTTTCCTGTACTCCTCCATTATCTCATGCCATGCCTTCGTAAATTCCCCTCTTTTGCATTCATAAGCCCTTTTTACTTCAACTATTTTCTCCACTTTGTCCATAGATTTGGCCATATCATATACAACTTTTGCCACCTTCAAAACTTTTGTCCATGAATTTTTCCCTTTTATTCTCTTCACATTATCCATAAAAACCTTAATATCCCTTTTAGGTTCATCAAATATGATAAATTCCACATCATAACCCATGTTCCTGAGTATCTTTTTTTGTGCCTCTCCATAATAACCTGCTCTACAAGGCCCATTTCCCCCTGATGTGACTATGGTATCTGCACCCATTTCTAAAGCCTCAAGATATGTACCTAAAATGACTTTCAAGGGAAAGCATGCAAATTCGGGACTGTACTTTACCCCGTAATCTACAGTCTTCTGAGAAGGCCGTGGTGGAGTTATCACTTCATGACCCAAAAGAGTAAACAGCTTTTCATACATATAGGGGGAACCCATGTAGGGAAAAGTAATCTTCATCCTATATCACGCCTTTCATCTTTTCCTGGGCTTTGTACTTTTTCATTCTTATCAAATCAGTAAAAGCCTCTACTCTCGTTATAACGTGACTCTCTCCAGTCTGCTCATCAATTCTTATTGTCATAAAAGGCTTTTTATTCTTCTCAGAATCTATCGTCAAAAAAGGCTCAAGAATAGAATCCGGTCCGCATCCAAAAGCAGTCAAATGAATGATTCCGTCAATATCATCTCTCTTCATAAATTCATAAGCCGTTCCTAATAGCATATTTGTAAATTCCCAAAACATGTTTTTCCTGAAATCTCTCAGGTTTTTATATATCACCTTTTCCTCCATCATATCAAAAGTAATTACTTTTATATTAAGCCTTCTGAAGACACTAAATATGTCCATATTTACAAATCTATCGTACACATTGTACACATAACCTAAAAGCCCTATAGTTATATCACCATCGTATTTTTGAGGTTTATTATTTGTCAAAAGCTCATTTATATCATACCCTTCTTTGTTTAACCTCCGAAACTTAAGCCATTCTTCTCTTGCCTTTGCTAAAGCTTTCTTTAAGTCCTTTTTGTTAATTCCAAATTTTTCTATAAATATAGTATAATTGTGAAATTCAGAAATATCTAAGGTCTTTGAAACTATATGGTGAGTTAAAATCCTCTCTTCAATCCCATCAAAAAGACCTTTTATCATGTCAGGCAAACCCATAAATTTAGGACACATAAAAATCCCTTTTCTCAAACTCACAAAACGGGGAATGTATATGTAATCTACTCCTTTTTCTAACAAATTAAGAACATGGCCCGTATAAACCTTCATAGGAAGGCATATTTCAGCTACCGCCTCTTTTACACCAATATCTAATATGGTTTTTGAGGTATCATCAGAAGTGACTACTTCGAAGCCCAAACTCTCAAAGAAGGTTTTCCAGAAGGGAAAATAAAAATAATACATAAGGGCTTTAGGAATGCCAATTCTCACTTAATCATTCTCCTCTCCCAGCACCTTACTATACTATATATTTTACACCACATCAACTACTTTTCGCTATTCCTTTTACAAAAATTTCAATGCTTCTACGGACAAACTCATCATTGCTGAAGCCAATCAACTTTCTGCCGTAAGAAGCTTTCATTAGTATAAAGCCAAAATTTAACGATAAAAACGAAAAAGCCAGTAATTCAAAATCATCTGTATTTAACATGCCCTTTTGATACATTATCTTAAAATATTCAATTAAAACATCCTTGAAACCTTTTGGAATCCTCATCAAGTACTCCTTTACCTCTTCAAAAATCTCTGGACTTCTCAAACCTATCATAATTTTAGCTTTATCTTCTGTAAAATTCTTGTGATACTCTTCAGCCAACATCAAAAGGTCTTCTTTTAAATTCCATTTACACTTCTCCAATATCTTTTTATCCATGGGTTTAAGTAGTTCCAGCTCTTTCAAAGCATAAAGGACTATATCTTTTTTACTTCTAAAACACCTAAAAATTGTAACTTCATTTACTCCTGCCTCTTCTGCAATATTTCTTGTAGTTGTAGACCTATACCCCTTTTCAGAAATTAGTTTTAAAGTAGATACAACTATCTTTTCCTTAACCGAATCACCCATCAAAACACCTCACAACATTTATGCAAGTAATTGCTTGCATAAGTATTATAACATATTTAAGCAAAAAACAAAATATGCCTTGCTATTTAATTCCTAATATTTCTCCAAGTTCTAATATACGCTTTCCCAATCTTTTCGTCGCCTCTATTGCTTCCGTATCATTCAAAATTTCTCTTTCTTTATAAGCAATTCCGCAAACACCTCTATTTGCTGGAATCATCTCATGTTTAAGAAAAAATGCATTTATAGCTGTTATAGCACTTTCATGCCCATACTTTCTACCCACTACAATAGCACCGCCAATTTTGTTTTTTAACTGTCCTTTTATACACCAAGTTCTATCTATAAAAGCCTTAAGTTGAGCAGAAATGTTGTTAAAAAAAACTGGACTTCCTATTACAATTGCATCACTTTTTAAAAGCATTGGTATAAGTTTTTCTGTCATCTCATCTTCTATAGGGCACTCCCCATCCTTTTGGCAGGCCCAACAAGCCAGACATGGCTTTATATTATAATCTGCAAGTTTTATAAATTCTCCTCCTGTAATTGACATGGTCAATTTTAAAAGAATGTCAGTGTTGCTCTTTTTCCGTGGACTTCCGGAAATATATAAAATATTCATCTCCTCACCCCTTTCGTGTCTTTTAACATTTTATACCAATTTTCAACTTGTTTGACGGCATTCTTTTATAGAAATAATATTTACTGGAAAAACATTAAAAGCTACTTAACGCTTTTTCTGCTGCTTCTGCTATTATTTCGCTTAATGTTGGATGTGTGTGTATGGTTGCCGTAATATCTTCAACTTTTCCGTTCATTCTGATAACTTGCGTTGCTTCTGCAATCAACTCTCCATAGTAATTGATTATTCTTCTGAGATTCTTTTATTTACGGGTTCATAATACTTCTTTATCCAAGGCCCTAATTTAAGATATAAAATCAGTAAAATAATCTGAAAGATAGGCATAGTAGCTGCTGGTATAGCAACCATAGGAGAAAAAGCGGCAGTAGCTAGTGCAACAGCAGTCCCATTATTTTTCCCTGTACTAGCAAATACAATTGCCACATGTTCTTTATACGAAAAGTGCAATACTTTATTAAGCCATGTAACAAATATCAGTGTAACTGCAATAAAGATAGCATTTGGAACAAGCAAAAACAATATTAATCCTATTTTATCAACAACCATACCAGCTTTACTAAAGAATATCAAGAAAATTAAAATGTACATTGAAATTATAGATATAGATGGAAAAATTGGTTGTATATTTTTAAATTTCTCTTCTCCAAAAGCTCTCACTACCAAAGTCCTTGTTAAATAACCTAACACCATTGGCAAAATAAGAACTTCTAATATAGACATAAGTAGTTGACCTGTCGGTACAGGAACATTCGTATGAGAAGCAAAAATCCTCATCCAAAATGGAACTGCAAAAATTGCCGCAATAAAACTTAAAGCCACAATCATAGTGCTTAATTCAACATCTCCTTCAGCAAGACCTGTATAAGTAATGCTCATACTTGAACAAGGAACCACCATAACCAATAAAAATCCAATTGACAAAGTAGGATCTTTAATCATATATGTTGCAATAAAATATCCAAAAATCGGCGCCCAAGCAAAGTTATATATCAAACTTAATAACAATGCCTTCCAATTTTTCATTGACTTTAAAAGCAATTCAAGTTTAACATTTACCATCATAGGATAGATGATAAAGAAAACTGCAATAGTATTTAAAAGAGTTAAAAACTGCTGATTTGCTTTTACCCATAAAGTAGCGCTATGCCCATAGCCTACCCATACACCAGCAATAATTAATATCAAGGTATAAACAAGCATCCAATTATTGAGATGGCTTTGCAATTTTTTAAGATTAACCATTTCTTACACTCCTTTTAGCTTAAAAAGAACTTTTAAATATTCGATTTATCAAATATTTAAGTTAAAATATTTTGGCCTACTGGCCAAAATATCCAACTATCTTTTATTACTTTCTGGTGGAACCAATAGTGTACCATTAAGCGTTCCAATCAAAGACTTTATAAAAGTGCTTATCCACAATATAGCAAGTAAAATTGCTAATAATACTGTATACCAATATATAAGCTGTATTTTTGTATACATAAATACACTAAAAGCTGACAAAGTATATGCTGACAGTGGAAATATAAATGCCCACCACGAAAGTGAAAAAGGTATTCCACCTTCCATAAGATATTTAATTGTTATTATAACAGTAAGCACAAATGCCCAAAGTCCAAAACCCCATAAAATTAGTGAAAGCATCTTTAAAGAATCTGCCACCAAAATTAACCCTATTTCCTTCGAAGCGTCAGCAATACCCATCAAACTTACAGTTCCTACACCAATAGGACCAAGTATAATCCAGAAAGTTGGTGTTGCCATAGCATGCGGCATAGCACCAGTTATAAATCTATTCAAAATAATACTTCCCAAGATTATGAATAGCATTAATCCAATTCCATAAAAAACTATATCTGTAATGTTTATTAATTTTGCCAATTCCATATTTTTAGCAGCATAAGCCTTAACTAAAAGATTCCCTAATAAAGGCACTACAATACTTGCAACAGGAGTTATATACCATGAGTAATTTGTAAGCTCAGGACCTATACCCTCTGTTATCATCATATTGTATGTTACAAAAACTCCAAAAATTAAGGCAAGAGCTACACCATATATCCACAAAATTGTGCCCAAAGTCACAATAAATGCCATGCTAAAATATTCCTTACCTATCATAAAAAAGTTTGTTCCAAGAATTAAACCTCCTACAGGCATAGTAACAAAAAAGTTAGACATAACAGGATGCTTTAAATCCTCTATTAATTTATCAAAATGTAAAAACCATCTTCCTACCCACGGAATTATAAATATTAAAAACAAAAATATATTTAAAAAGAAAAGTGCTACAGCTACTGGTTTTAAAAAAGGCATTTTTGCACTTAACAAATAAAGAACATTAGCAAATCCACCAGTACCCATAACGGATGCATACCATGCCGGTGAAAAGTGTCTTATAATGCAGTTAAAGCATATTCTGTGTTCCATTGATCGTACCTCCATTAATATATTCGAATTAACGAATATATTATATCAGCATAATTAACATATGTCAATAAATCATGTAAAAATACTCGAATTACATAATTAATCTGCCTTAATATTCTCTACAACATTCTTATTATATCTCAGGATAAAAAAAATAATTCGAAATAGACTTGATAATTTAAAAAAGGAGGTTCTGATTATTGCTAAATCTTTTTCTCTTTCTCTCAATAATTAAAACCTCCTTTAAATAATTATTTATTTTGAGATTGTTCTCTTTGAGCAACAGCTTTCTTTATTTCCTCAATAACCTGCTGTGTATTCATGTTTCTTATCTCGATTCCAATATGCTTATCTCTAGGAAATCCTACGTCATCAAAAGCATCTCTGTACATTTTTCTCTGCATTGTAGGATCACAGGCAGCAACATAAAGTTCATCTATTTGAGCTCCTCTTAATAATTCCCTTAAATACCTATCTCCATCATCTGCACAAAGTTGAGGATGTAATCCTACCCATTCAAAAATTCCTTCTCTTCTTAAAGTGTTCAAAACTTCAAATGTATCCATCTCTTGAAATGATGGACATGTGCCTTGGCAGACACATAAAAGTAATCCTTTTTTACTCATAAAAATTACCTCCTATCTCCAAAATATGTTATAGCTTCATTATCACAAATCTTTGAACATCCACGGCAAAATTCCACGCAGTTGTCTGGATTTACAACAGCCGGATACCCATCGTCACCAATGGTATAAACGTCGTGTGGACAAAAGTTCACACATTGATAGCACTGAATGCATTTATCTTTATCTATTATAGGATACCAATTCTTTGCCACATATTTCACCTCCTCTCCAGCGTTTAAAAAAGCAATTATCATTTATATTAACCTCCTTATATATTCTTATATTCGAATATTCGAATATATCAAGTAAAAAAATTTACTTTGTGACAAGAAAGATATTTTTCACTTCCTCAATAATGTGTATGATATTTTCATCTGTTAAAGAATAATAAATTATAGTCCCTTCTCTTCTGGTTTTCACCATTTTATTTGCTCTTAGTACCATTAAATGCCTTGATACATGGGATTGGTCTAAATTTAGTGCTGCCATCATTTGACATACGCACATTTCCCTCTTGCTTAAAAGCTCTATTATTTTTATTCTTGTAGGATGCGATAATGCTTTAAAGTATTCGGCAGCTTTATTATATACGTCAGCTTCCACTTCTTTTCACCCTTTCATATAAATTATATTCGATTTTTCAAATATAGTCAAGTTAATTTTTTGTCAATTCGTTAATAATAAAGGTCAAATTACTCTACATTTAAAAAAGCGATATCAAGGCTTTTGAGATTAGTCTTTTTCATAATAAGATCACATTTGCACAAAAAAATAAAATAAATATTATGTCCATGAACATCTCCTAAAGTCTCAAAATTCCCCTGTCCTTTCGATATAATTATATCTGCTTTTCTAAACCAATTCATGAATTCTTCTGAGACCTCTTCTAAGTCTGTACCAGGAATATCCGTACCATTATCGATTATAATGGCAAATTTATCTATTCCCACCATATAAGCGTCCTCTTTCGTCACATCATTTAACACATATCCTCCTCTTGTGGCAAAGATTATTTGTAAGTCTGGATTGTAATTTTTTATCTCCTTTATTAAAAGCATATCTAAAACAACTTCTCCTGAATTATCACCCAAATAAAGAAGGTATTTACTTGATTTGAGGTCCTTTTTAAACTTATCATACACATCCATAGGAAATTCTTTCTTTAAAGTAGGTTTAATGACCTTTTCCATTACATCCTTTTCAATATTAACAAAAGCACCAAAATCTATTATATTGCCTGCTGCAGCAATTTTTACAGCAGTCAAAAGCCTGTCTTTCGAGTTTTTTATAATCTCTTCAAGGTCTTTTACAAGATTAAGAAGAGTTTTATTAAAATACATTCTCTCTTCCTTATAAAAATCAAAGTTTTCTTCTACGTTTATATAACTTTTCAAAAGCCTGTAAGAATACGCAGTTATATAGGGGGATGCTTTTGTGAGAGGAGTATTTATAATAAATCTCATTAGATCCTTCAAATAAAGTATTTTTTTCTCTTCGTCTTTTATGTATTTATCTGCAATCCTATACGCATGATTTAATATACATGGTATACATTGGGCATCTAATTTCAATTTTACCACCCCAATTATCTTTTACTTAAACTTTCAGCGACTCTTTTTAAATACTCTTTAAAAAATCCCTCTTCATATTCCAAAAGTTTCATATCTACATTTTCTATTGTATCTGTGTGCCAGTGATAGTTTCCTAATCTCCCTTTCTCATCTTTTGCAAGAAAAGCTATAGCATCAAAACCTGCAGTCATAACAGGTAGCGCATCTGTAGGCAGAAGCAAATTTTTCATTCTTTGAACCTTATCCTTGTTTTCTTTCCTCATTGCATCTGCAATTTCAAGCAACATTTTACCTGCTTTCTTGTAAAAAATCATACCCTCTCCTTCAAGATATGTAATCTTACCCCATCCAAGGTTATCAAGGATAATAAACTGCGTATCCTGTGGGAGTTTTCTCCCATATCTTTTTATAAAATATTTCATTCCCCTCTCCCCTGTTTCCTCACTCCCTGTAAACAAAAACACAATATCGACATTTCCGGGAAATTTATCTTGGTTAAGGACATAATATTCCGCCAAAGCCAATGCCAGTGAAACACCCGTACCATTATCATTTGCTCCTTGCGTGTATTTTCCTGTAATTTCACAAATAGTCATAAAAATGATATTAGCAATTACTATCAAGAGTCCTATTTTGAGTAATATATTCCCTAAAAAATACATTTTTAATACGTTAAATACTATTCCCAGAGGAACTAATGCAAAACCAAAATAAGAAATATTGTATATTAGCCCGAGATAATCCACTACTTTTGGATGAAACATTATACTGGCTTTCTGGGTATCATAATGAGCAGATACAATTATCTTTTTTTCTTTTGTGTCATCAAATTTTGTAAAAACATTCTGGGAAAGAAACCTGGGCATTATGCTTGTCTCTACAGGAACACCGCTTATCTCCATCAGAAGAATCATGACTCCAAATATGCTGAGGAAGAAAGCTATTGCGTTCATTATATTGCCGTAAAGCAAGGAAAGAAGGCCTGCAATAAGTAACAAGACCCCCACTTGTAACGGCAGCATATATAGATTGTCCCTTGTCGTTTTAAAACTATGTATTTCTGTTTGATATCCGATATTCTCAAGCTCTTTTTTTATATATTCTGCTGCTTCCTTCTCATTTTTCGTCGCTGAACCTCTATGCCCAAATTGTACTAATCTTGTTAAATATTCCTTACTGCTCTTCAAAATAAAAGCCCCCTCTCACAATCTTTCTAAATTAAATATACCATAAAATTTCAAAAGAGCCCACCCTCTACTTTAGGTGGGCTCTTTTGGGCTTAAGGAGTACTACTTTTAGGAGGGTTCCCTGGGGGATTCTTCGAATTGTTATTATTGTTTTGAGGAGGATTTTGTGTTGTGCTACCATTCCCACCATTATTAGGAGGAGTATTGCCCGGCGGCTGTGGTGCTGTTCCATTCGAAGGCTGTGGCGTTTGTGTGTTCTCTGGCGGCAATATTTCTGACGATGGCGGTTGCGGAGAAGGTGGAGTATCGTCATATTCTTTTGGCACCACATATTTGCCATCCAATGCTACCGCATTTTGTTCAGGAGTCCTGCCTGGAGGGTCAATAAATACCGCTTCTTTAACTAAATCTGGTGGAGTAAACTCTGTCGCTAATTTGCCATTCTGCGAATTGATTTTTGCCAGCACGTGCACAGTACAATAGGTGGTAGGCTGCGTTCCTTCTGCAAAAATTTCTGTATAGGTCCTGTCACCTCTCGGGTCTTGGTGACACAGGTCAGTTGGAAGTAATCCAGAGTCCTTGCAAACCGTCACAGAAACAATCCCTGGAGGCCTTTCAAAATCTTTATAGGGCAAATTTTTGTGTATCTCTGCCATGACTGTTCTCCACAATATCGCCGGATAAGACCCTCCTACAATTCCCCTCCCTCCGTATATCATAGGAATATTTTCTCCTGTCCCCATCCATACAGAACCTACGTAATAAGGGGTAAAGCCTGTAAACCAAGCGTCATTGTAGTTTTCATTTGTACCTGTTTTCCCCGCTACAGGCATATTAGGAAGTCTTGCATTTGTACCTGTACCGTATTTCACCACATCCTGCATCATGCTAGTTAAGATATAGGCGTTTTGTGGGGTCAGCACAATGTGCTGTGAAGGCTTATTTTCAACTAAAAGCTTTCCTTCAGAGTCTGTGACTTTAGTAAAAGTAAAGGGGGTGGTGTATACTCCTCCATTAGCTATAGCTCCATAAGCTGCAGCTTCTTGCAGCGGAGTAACCGCACCTCCTGCTCCTAATGCAAGAGCAGCAGGAGAAGAAGCAACATCTTTTGTAATGTTGAGTCCAAATTTTTTCCCATACTCCGCTGCAGTAGGAAGCCCAATCATTTCTACAACTATCCTTGCCGCAGGAACATTCTCAGAATATGTTAAAGCCTCTCTAAAGGTCATGAGGCCTCTATACTTCCCGCTTTCATAGTTATGGGGCTCCCAGTTCCATTGTTTATAAAAAACGGGAACATCATCCACAACAGTAGCTGCCGTATAACCTTTCTCTAAGGCAGGACCATAAACTGTAAGAGGCTTTATAGAAGAACCAGCAGGTCTTCCACCTTGCGTTGCATAGTTAAATATCCTCGTCTTTCCTCTAGTCTCGTCCGTCTCTCTACCTCCTACAATTCCCTTTACCTCGCCAGTCCTCCAGTCCATCACTACCATTGCGCCCTGAATCATTCTCAGATTCCCATTTTTATCTTTTATATCAGGAGGGAATAACTTAGGATTGTTAAAAGCTTCTTCCATTGTCTTTTGTATTTTTAAATCCATAGTAGAGTAAATCCTTAAACCACCTGTGTATATCTTCTTTATTGCTTCATCATGAGAGATGTTAAGCTGCTGAGACAAAGCGTCTGCCACATCATTTATAACTTGGTCAATAAAATATTTATGCTCATAAGTGGTAAAATTGGTCTTCTTGAAAACTAATTTTTCTGAGATCGCTTTTTCATATTCTTCTTTTGTTATATAGCCTTGTTCCAGCATTTTCTTTAACACTAAATGTTGCCTTTCTGTAGCAGCTTCTAGATCAGCGTATGGAGAATAACGGGATGGATTATTCGTAATTCCAGCAATCATAGCACATTCCGCAAGATCTAACTGGCTAACATCTTTCCCAAAATAAGCCAAAGATGCTGCCTGAACTCCATAAGCATTAACGCCAGGTCCTCCTAAATATATGGTGTTTAGATATGCTTCCAATATCTGCTCCTTTGTATACACCTGCTCCAATCTCCAAGCCAAAACCATTTCCTGTATTTTTCTGGTAATGGTTTTTTCACTGGAAAGCATGGTGTTTTTCACAAGTTGCTGTGTAATAGTACTGGCACCTTCTACAGGCTTCCCTCCCGCCATAATATCTGCAATAAGAGCTCCAATAATTCTCTTTGGGTCGATTCCCAGTTTGTTCTTATAAAAACGCTGGTCCTCTATTGCCACAAAAGCATTTTGCAAATTCTTAGGTATTTTCTCTATTGGAACCCACAGTCTATTATCAGCACCATGAAGTATTGCTACTCTTTGCCAGTTGCCATTTTCGTCTTTTGCATAAACAATAGAAGACTGTGCCTGGGACGTCAAAGCCTCCTGAGAAATTGGAGGAGTGTTTTTAATTATAGCCAGAACTTTTCCACCGATTGCCCCAACCGCTGCAAAAAACAGAATGAGAAATGTAACTCCAATCCATTTGAGAAAAAACTTAAAGGAGCTTTTTTTCTTCTTTTCACCATTCTTTTTTCTCCGGCTTCTTTTTAGGTTTAAATCGCTATTTTTATCCATACTGATCCCCCATAAAATTATGGTTTATCTAATCATATTGATTATATCATAAATTATATCACTTTTTTATGTCCAAATTGTAACAAAAAAGAAAAGCCAGCTAAAATACTGACTTTTACCTTGCCAACTCGTAAATTTTTATTATATCTTCTTTATTAAGTTTAACAAAATCTCCTATTGTCCTGGTGCCTCCCTTTGTACACTTATCGGCCATCTCTTCAAACCTATCGTCCGAAATGCCTGCCTCTTTCAATCTAACTGGAAGTCCAATCTCTTTAAAAAATTCTTCTGTTCTTCTAATCCCTTCCAGAGCAATTTCTTCTAAGTTTTCGTACGGCAAATCAACGTCCCAAACTTTTACAGCAAACTGAACAAATCTATTAATGTTGTTTTTATAAACATACTTCATCCATGCAGGAAATACAATAGCAAGGCCTGCTCCATGAGCAATATCGTAAATGGCGCTTAGTTCGTGCTCAATTTTATGTGATGCCCAATCTCCTCTTCCTCTTCCAGTGTTAAGAAGGTCATTGTGAGCAATTGTGCCGGCCCACATAATCTGCGCCCTCGCATTGTAATTAGCAGGGTCTTTTAAAACGATGCGGGCATTATTTATCACAGTCTTCAATGTAGCCTCACAGAGTCTATCAGTCAACTCAACTCCTTCTTCATTCACAAAATACCTCTCCATTATATGGGCCATAATGTCTGCAACACCACAGGCCGTTTGATAATTCGGCAATGTATATGTAAGCTCTGGGTTCATAATTGCAAACTTAGGCCTTAAAAGTTCATGGTGAAAACCTATCTTATACCACCCATCTTCATTTGTGATAACTGTAGCATCACTTGCCTCACTGCCTGTTGCTGGAATGGTAAGAATCACTCCCACAGGAAGAGCTTCTTTCAATTCTGCCTTTCCTTCAAAAAAGTCCCAAACATTCCCTTCATAAGGCACTCCCATTGCGATAGCCTTTGCAGTATCAATAACACTTCCCCCACCAACAGCTAAAATAAAATCTATGTTGTTTTCTCTAACTAATTTTATTCCTTCCTGCACAAGGCTAAGCCTAGGATTAGGCTTTACCCCTGATAGCTCTACAAATTCAACTTTCTCTTCTCTCAAAGAATTTATAACTTTATCATATAAGCCAGATTTTTTTATGCTTCCTCCACCATAGCATAACAATACCTTATTGCTATAATTTTTTACTTCTTTACCAACTTGCTCCTCTGTTCCCTTACCAAAAATAATCTTTGTAGGACTTGAAAAAATAAAGTCTTTCACTGCTCTCATCCCCTTTTAACTTTAAAAATGCATCTCTTTAAAGAAATTATACCATGAATAAAAAATAAAACAAAAACGCCCCAAAATCTATAGGGGCAAGGAATTAAAAAGTTATTTTTCTGTTTTTGTATAATGCTTTTTTACTATATCCAATATACCCTTCCTTTCTAAAATTTCTACTGGAACCAAAAATGTAACTGTAACTACCCCTGGCAATCGCCCTATTTCAATTGATCCTGTTATGGTAGCTCTGTTCAAAACTTCTGGCAAAGGCAACTCTAAAAATTTTGCAGCTCTTTCTAAACCATTGTTTACAGCTTCATTCAAATTTGCTCCCGTACCTATAAAAGAAAGCGGATATGATTTCTCTAACGAATCGACTTCCCACTGGTTTGCTAATTTCTTAGCTTTTTCAAGCTCTTCTTCTGTAAAAGGACGAGCTAAATATGGCAAATCTTCAAAATTAGGTAACAATATTGGCCCATCTATTTTCAAGCCTTTTAATACTTTCACTCTAAGTGTAACTATCCCAGCAACATCAGTAGTATGGCCTGCTATCTCTCCATCCCCCTGCATCGCGTGCATATCACCCATATACACTCCAGCACCTTTTACTTTAACAGGGGCAATAATTACTGCTCCTTTTCTAACTCTATTTATATCCATATGTCCATCCGTTCTATGCCTTTCTAATTCTTCTTTAGTAATAGCATATTCATGTTCAGCACCTATCAAAAATGTGCCAAAATCTCCTGCGTTATGAGAGTCCGGCATTTTTATAGAGGGCAATGTCCCTAACTGCCCTAAAAAAGGCCTCATTCGTGAGATTACTCCTACCAGATCATGAGGTGCTAAAGTAACTGCAGGATTTTGAACGGAATTATGAGGTATCCTCATATATTCTCTTCCATTTGCTGCTATTTTTTCTGCAGCCTCTTTGCCTACAGTTACTCCAATATTTTCTTCTTTATCTAAGACCATAGTATAACCGTGTTCAAATTTAAATGGAACTACATCTGCTCCACAATTAGCACAGCGTATAGAATCTGGCCCCACACCTTCTATAACAGTTTCTGGATATACTGTGCCACAGTTAGGACATTTAGCAGCTACAAAAGGATCGCCTATATATCTTCCTTCTATTACCTTTTCTTTACCTGAAGCTGTAGCAATTGATGTTACCTGAATATCTTCAATATATATTGCTACTGCATCACCAACTTCTGCATTTTCAACAAAAACCGGTTTGGTAACCTCATGTCCCCCTTTTAATTTCGGAGTAAGCATTGGCCCCCAACACCCCGGCGCAGTATTAGCTATAATGTATCCTCCATCCTTTACTGCTTTTATCATTTCTTTTTCAGGATCAAGAATGCCATCGGTAAACTCATCCACATATACGACATTTCTCGCTTCCATACTCCTAACCTCCTTTTACAGTTTTAAATATCAACCTGTAATAAATATTAAATTCTATAAAAAAGCCAAAACTCCTGCATAAAAAAGAGAGAGCCTTTGCGGCTCTCCCGATTTACTTGAATAGACGGCCTATTAAGCTTATCAAAATTCCTAACCACTGGAAATCCGAGTCGCCAAAAGTTGTGTTTTCAAATCCAAGAGCTCCTAATGCTGGCAATAGGAACGCAGCACCAAAGCTTATAATGATTCCATTTACAAAAGAACCTAATATTGCACCTCTTTTTCCTCCCATTGCATTACCTATTACTCCCGCCGTACCACCCACAAAGAAGTGAGGCACAAGGCCAGGAATTATCACAGGAAGTTTAAACATTGGCATTAAGAGCATAGAAACTATTCCGCCTAAGAAACTGAATATGAAACCTATAATGACAGCATTGGGCGCATAAGGGAACGTAACAGGGCAATCCAAAGCAGGTTTTGCTTCAGGGACTATTTTATCAGAAATACCTTTAAAAGCCGGTACAATTTCTGCAACAATCATTCTAACACCATAAATTACTACGCCTACTCCCGCTGCAAAGGTCAACGCCTCTACTATGGAATAAACTATGAAGTTTTGACCTCCACTTAACTTAGTCTCTACGTAGGTACCTCCAGCAGCAAAAGCTGCAATAAGAAATACAATTATCATCGTAACGCCAGTTGCAACTAATGACTCTCTTAAAAAGCCTAGCCCTTTAGGGAAAGAAAGATTTTCAGTACTATCTTCTGGATTCCCAAACCATTTCCCAATTGTTCCTGATACAAAATACCCTAACGTTCCAAAATGTCCTAATGCAATATCATCTGTCCCTGTCACTTTCCTCATGTATGGATGAATCCACGCAGGCATTAATACTTGCATTAATCCCAAAATAATTGACCCTACAATTACTAACCATACTCCACTTAATCCAGCAGTACCTAATGTAGCAGAAATTAGGCATGCCATATAAAAGCTATGGTGTCCAGTAAGCCATATGAACTTAAGAGGAGTGAACCTGGCTAATAGTATATTAACCAAAAATCCAAAAACCATTATTAGAGCTGTTTCCTTCCCCAAAGTCTTTTGAGCTATAGCAACTATAGCTTCATTGTTAGGTACTACTCCTTTTATTCCAAACCCCACCTCTAACATTGGTCCTAAAGCATTAAGCGAGCCTATCAAAGTAACGGCACCAGCTACTAAAATTAAGAATCCCAGAACAGTTTTTATACTGCCAGTTATTACTTCTGAGAAAGTCTTTTTCTGCACTATTAAACCTATAAATGCCACAATACCTACTAAAATGGCAGGAACACTTAAGATATCTTGAAGAAACTTAAGAAAAGCCATTATCTATTTACCTCCTCTCTAACTTTTTTAAGTATTTAAAGCTTTATTTATAGCTTCTTTAATTTCTTGCACATTAACATAATTTTTTACCACTGCTATTTTGGGTTTTATGCCCTCCAATTGTTGAGCTAGTTCATTAGAAGTGATTACTATATCCACATCGCTTCCCGCTCCTTTTGCTGTAGTTATATCTGTAGTAATAACCTCTGCCTCCAAATTTAACTCCTTCACTGCTTTTTCTATACTCATTTTTAGTACCAAAGAACTTCCTAAGCCCATTCCACATACAGCCATTATCTTTAATTTTTTCTTTTCCATCTTACAAACACCTCATTTTTTTAATTTATTTGGTTGATTAATTCTATTACTTCTTCTTCACTTTTTGCATTCATAATCTTTTTTAATAATTCATTATTAGACAAAACTTCTACCAACTGCCGCAATGCCTCTAAATGCTGTGTATTATCTACGGCAGCAAAGGAAACTACTATTTTAACTGGGTCATTATCTTTATTACCAAAATTTATTGGGGTTTTTAATGTAATTAAACTCATACCTACTTTTTTTACACCAGCATTCGGCCTTGCATGTGGCATTGCCACACCAGGAGCAATAACTATATAAGGACCCATATCTTTTACCGTCTCTATCATTGCCTCAATGTACCTAGACTCTACAACACCGCTTTTCTCTAACAACTCACCTCCTATCCTTACAGCTTCTTCCCAATCTTTTGCCTCAACATTTAACTTTATGGTATCTTTTGTCAAAAGGTCCTTCAACACCGGATGAACAACTCCTCTCTTATTCTCATATGATGCTATGTTGAAAAAAATTAGTAAATCTTCTAGCAATTTTTCGCGATCTTTTATTACACAATGCCTATTTATGATTTCCATAAGCTCGTCTACCACATCCAAACGCTTGTCTTGAGGCTTAGCGAGGAATTTACTCAATTTTTCTATATCCCTATCTGTGAGAAGAGGATTGACCTCGACTGCTTTTACTTCATCACATTTGAGTGGAATAGTAGACACTATCAAGTCTATTTTTTTATCCTTTAAAACCTCTTTAATCTGGTGAAAAGCGATAGTGTCAACTATGTGTACATCAAAAACAGATTGTAATCTGGAAGAAAGGAGTTTTGCTGTCCCTATTCCTGTGCTACATACAACTAATACATTGGGCTTAATAGAAATAGCGGTCTTTTTTCTTTCTATTGCTGCACCGAAATGTATGACAAAATAACCTATTTCTTCTTCATTCAAGTTCCTGCCTGTGTACTCTTCAATAGGCTTTAAGCTCTCTCTGACTATTTCAAAAAGTTCTCTGTAATTAGCTTTAATTTCGTCTAGAATGGGATTTTTTAATTTTAAATCGTGCTTCAAGCGGTATATCGTGGGTCTCAAATGATCTAATAACCCTTCAAAAAGTTGCTGATCTTCTAAAAGGTTTTCTTTTATCCTCTCACTAACATTTCGTATGATTTTTTCTGTAAGAAGCTGATATTCAATCCAGTTTTCATTGAGGTAAGTTTTAGGCTTAGCTACATTGCTTCCTAATAAATGGATAGTGATGTATCCAATTTCATCTACAGGTATTGATACATTGAAGCGGTCTTCTAACATCTTAGCTATATTTGATGCAACAGCGAATTCCTTAGTCATTTCTAAAGCTTTTAATTCCTCTTTTGGCATTACTATATCCTTGCCCAGTTGAATTCTCTTTATTGCAATCGCTATGTGAATCACAAGTCCAGAAAAAGCTGCATCGGAAAAAATTGTCTCTAACTCTCTTTCTGCTATCTGCACGCATTGCTCTATATACGGTATGTCTATATCCTCAAAAAGCTTTGCAATCTGACTACTGCCGTCCAAACTTCGCCCATAAAAAGGTGCTTTTACAATATCCAATGCTTTGTCAATATCTATTGCTTCTGTAAGAAGTTCAATAGCAGCTCTTCTTAACTGCTTTTCATCTCCAACGACTTTTACACCGTATTTGGGTAAAGCTTTAAGGTAAAGCCCTCTTTCCTCTAACCATTCTTTTACTTTTTTTAAATCGCTTATGACTGTGCTTCTTGAAACCATAAGCTTTTCAGCTAAAGTGTTTATTGTGATGTAGTCTCTCTGTTGAATAAGCTCGCTTAATATTACATTTACTCTTTCCTTCTGGGATAAGTTGTAATAATAAGGAGAAAGGGCGTCTAATAAGGACAGAGCTTTGTTCCTGTATTCCAATGGTTCAGAAAATTTCACGCCTACATTCGGTTTTCTAATTAATTGTGGCAAATTATTATACTTTAAAAACTCATCAATAGCATCGAGGTCATACCTTATAGTTCTAGAGCTTACATTGAATAATTTTGCAAGCTCAGAAATTTTTATTGGCTCATTTGAATTGATAAGTTTCATCAAAATTTGTTTACTTCTATCATTGAGAGTGATAATTATCACCTCTTTTTAAGTAAATTATATTATACTTCTATGATAATGAAAAGCTTAACATTTTTCAATAGAATTGTGGCAAAAGTAAACTATTATTTTGCCAAAAAAATAAAGGGGTCACCCCCTTTTAAAGTTGGTTCTATAATAAATGTTGGGGTGGGGAAAAAGAAATCTATAAAAAAGAGAGCA
>NZ_JBNATX010000031.1:0-21749 GCF_049701115.1 Caldanaerobacter sp.
TTACCGCTTTGACAACAAGTCGCATTTACACACAAAATGCCACTTTTTAAACTTTATCAACAGTCTGGAACACCTCTTTCGAGGTGTTAGTGATAAAACTTCAAACCATTTAAGGCAAAATTGAAGACGGTATCTGTTATTTCTTGAGTATCAAGAGTATTCTCTTCTCGTATTACTTTTAAGGCAAGAATCGAAGTAGTCATCCCAAAAAATGCTGCTGCCACCAGTTTTTCATTACAATCCGCCAAAAGTTTTTGGTCTTTACCTTCTTTAACTATTTTTTCAATAATTTCTAAATAAGTTGAAAGCTTTTCTCTGAATTTTTGCGGAACATCTCCATGCCCCCATATCTGACTCAAAAGTACTATTATAAAATCGTGATTTTTATAAAGAAAATTGGTTTGAACAAAAATAATTTTTTTGAGTTTTTCAATCGCGTCACTAACCTTGCTTATTTCCTCTATTGCTTGCTGTTTCAATCTTTTTATGCCCTCATCTATCAAAAAATCCAGTATGTCGTCTTTGCTTTTAAAATGATAATAAAGAGTACCCTTGGCAACACCAGCAGCTTCAGCAATTTCATCCATAGTAGCCTTGTAAAACCCTCTTCTAGAAAAAGTCTCTAAAGCAGCCTTAAATATCCTCTCCTTTGTACTGCTCATCTGCTTTCCTTCCCTCTACAGATAAATCATTTTTACTGTCATGCCGCCGTCGACAATTAAATTCGTCCCTGTTATAAAAGAAGCTTCTTCAGAACACAAGAAAAGGCACGCATTTGCCACGTCTTCCGGTTTGCCTACTCTTCCTGCCGGATGTTGTAGATGATCCTGTTCAGTGAGTTCAGGTTTTTTAGCTTCTCTTGATTTCTTCCACTCGGACACTTCAATCCAGCCAGGACTTATAGAATTCACTCTTATTTTATCATAAGCCAAACTTATTGCAAGAGAATGCGTTAAAGCTATAAGTCCTCCTTTCGAAGCAGAATAGGGCTCTGTGTGGGGTTCCGACATAAAAGCCCTTGTGGAGGCTATGTTTATTATAACCCCTCCCCCATTATCCCTCATATATGGAGCCACATACTTTGCACACATATAAGCACCTTTTAAGTTGACGTTTATGACCCTATCCCATTCCTCCATAGGCCTAGTGTAAATCGTACCTTTAGAACCTATCCCCGCATTGTTTATCAATATATCTATTTTCCCATACGCTCTTATGGTTTCATTTACCATGTTTTTTACGTCTTCTTCTAAGGCAACATCTGTATGCACAAAAAGGGCTTCTCCCCCATTTTTCCTTATGTACTCTTCATTTTCTATCCCTGCTTCTTCATCAATATCAGCTATCACTACTTTTGCTCCTTTTTCAGCAAAAGTTTGGGCAATACATCTTCCAATTCCCTGCCCTCCACCTGTCACTATTACAACTTTATTTTGAAAATTCATAAAATTACCTCCTTTATAAATAAAAAGAAAATAAGGCAAAGCACGCCTTATTCTAAGTATATATAAAGTTTGCTTAAAAATCAAATCTCATGCCAAAAGAAGCTTTCTGTTCTCAAAATCATACCGTTCAAGGGCACTCTCTAAGATCTTACCTATAAACTCTCTTCTATTCATACCGGCAGCTTTTGCCATATATCCCATATAACCGTGGTGTACATATCTTTCACCTTTTTCAGAGGCAGTGGTAAGCCCAGCATAAGTATTAAGTTCCAGGAAATAAGGTACATTGTCTTTGCTTAAAATCATGTCTATTCTTGCATAGTCTCTTGCATTCAATACTCTAAAAATTTTTAAAGCAATATCTTTTATCCTATCTTCTACTTCTTTTGGAACTTCCATAGGGCATTTTATTATTTCATTGTCAAACATTTTGTGTTCATAGGTATTTGTTTTGACATTGTTATAACCTATCTCCAATAGCGGCAGAACCACGGGATTTTTATAACCTATTATTCCTACCGTCACTTCTCGTCCTTCAATAAACTCTTCAATGAGAGCGGGCTGTCCTATTTTATCGGTTATTTTACTCACAACTTTAGGCAGATTGGCTTTGTCGTATACTATATTTTCCTCATCTATCCCCGCACTACCTCTGCCCATTATTGGCTTTACAAAAAGAGGAAATTTTAGATGGTCTACAGAAGGAATTTCTTTAGAATTGTAAGCAACGACGTATTTGGGTGTAGGAAGTCCATGAGCTGCCACAATGTCTTTCCTCATTCTTTTATCAGTTGCTGCTAAGTCAATCCCAGACCCCACATAAGGTATGTCGAATAATTCTAAAAATTCTATTTCTTTTAAGCTCGAAGCGTTAAAAATTATGTCAATTTTTTCTTTTCTAATAGTTTCATAAGTCTTTATAGGGTCATTTTTCCACTCTATCAAAACAGCGTCAAATCCCGCTTCTTTTAACGCCTCATAATGATGATAAGCTTCCTCGTAAGCATCGTCATAAACCTTATCAGGTGTGAGTTTTTTCTGAAGTTCCACATTCCTAAACCTTCTCCAGAAGACCCCCACTCTCAACTTTCTCTCCTCCTTTCAAAAAGATTTCACAAAAGGAAAAGAAAAAGTGAAGGGAGATCATCGATAAACTTTTGCAGTATGATTTACAATCATATCAGTAATTATAAGGGAAATTAGACTTTCGGCTCCTTCATTCAAATTTACCCCGTCTTCTGTAATCCCATCATAACATCCACCTGTCATCTCATCAAACAGGGAAATCCCTTGAGAATTATCCCCTAAAAACCACCTATAGCACTTTTTAGCTTTTTCTAAATATTCTTCTTTGCCGAAAATTTTATAAGCCTCTATATACATGAGGGCTGTTTCACAAGCTTCTATAGGTTGCTCATCAAACTCTGCCTTCTTATCACCCTTTTTATACCATCCTTTACACCCTATAGGCTTAAAATACCCATCCTTAAAAGTTACACTTTCCAAAAATTCCATTGATGCCTCGGCTACTTTTAGACTTTCTTTATCTTTGAGTATTGCATAAGACCTTAACAACGCCCAAGGTAGAACTGCATTGCTATAGGTCATTTGTCCTTCAAACCATTCCCAATTTTCTTCTCTGTTTTTGTAGTAGCTTTCAATAAGGTCTTGTGAAAAATACCTTATAAGATTTTTTATTTCACCAGTATCAAACTCAAAGGTTCCTGCTTTATAAATTAAAGAAATCCCTATCAACGAATAAGCTTTTCCTCTTAAGGATTTTAAAGTACTAATATTAGGAAAAGCCTTTTCAAGAAGTCTCAGCGCGACATTGTGAAAGGACTCATCTGGAAAAGAAACATTAAGAAGATATCCCAAAGCCCAAAGACTTCTTCCAAAACAATCTTCAGAGCCCTTTTTTTCTGTAAATTTCCTATTGTAGTTCATGAAGTTTCTAAAAAAACCTTCTTTATTCTGAGCATAAATCAGGAAAGAAAGGTATCTTCTAAGAAGTGATAGATATTCTTCTCCCTTGTAAACCTGATAAAGCATAGCAGCGGCTATGGCCGCCCTAGCATTATCATCTGTGGTATATCCTTGAGAAGGGTCGGGGACAGAATAGAGGGAGTGCTGAAAGATTCCTGTATCATCTGTTAGAGTAAAAAGGTGAGCGTATTTAGTCGCAACCCTCATTTAAACCCCCTCCTTTATATGACCACTTCCTCCTTCGTCCTCACGTCCAAAACAGATAAAATCATTATTACATGCCTGTAAGCCACATTGCTCCATGTCATAGTGCTTCCAAGTTTTTTCATTTCGCTTTCCATTCTAGCCCTTTCTTCTGGATGTTCGAATACATATTCAATCTTTTCGGCCAAGGACTTGGCATTTCTAAACTCTGCAAGGAGTCCTCTCCCTTCTCCTAAGATTTCTTCAGCATACATGTAAGGAGTAGAGATTATTATCTTACCGAGTCCTGCTGCATAAGCCAGTGTACCACTTACTGCTTGTTCTCTATTTAAATAAGGTGTCATGTATATATCTGACATCTTCAAATATTCTAATATTTCCTTCTTCGTAAGGTATTTATCCACAAATTTCACATTTTCATCTACACCCAATTCTTTAACCATCTTTTGTAAGTTTTCTCTGTACTCTTCTCCATAAAGTCTTTTTATATTTGGATGCGTTTGTCCCAAAATAAGATAAAGCACGTCTTTGTATTTCTTGGCCACGATACTTATGGCTTCTATACCATATTCTATGCCTTTACCTGGATTTATAAGCCCAAAAGTACTTATTATTCTTCTCCCTTTGAAACCATATTTTTCTTTTAGGCTTTCTTTTGGAAGTACTGGGAGAGTTGGAACCCCATGGGGTATGAAGGTAATCTTGTGATAGGGTATTCCATAGATTTTTTCGAGAACAGGAATCGTATTTCTAGCCATTGTTATTACTCTAGCACTCTTCTGGCCAAGTTCTTTTAAAATTTTCAACTGCTTTTCATTTGGATTGAGAAGTACAGTATGAAGGGCCACTACAAAAGGTATTGAAAGATTATTAACTAAATCGAGAAGATATTCTCCACTTTCTCCACCAAATATTCCGTATTCGTGCTCTATTATGAGAAGGTCTATGTTAGAATGATTAAGCTTTTCCGCAAGCTTTAAATAATCTTCTCTCTCGAATTGATTTATTTCATACATTACATCCTCATCATAATCATATTTTTTGTGGTCATTTATAGCTATAACACCAGAAAAATTTATAAGCTTTATCTTTTTTATTTCATTTACCAAATCCTGTGTAAAGGTGGCTATACCACATTCTCTTGGAGGATATGTGCTCAAAAATGCCACATTTCTCCCCAGAATGCTCATATGTATCCCCCCTTTATTTAGTATCAAGGTGTAAGCGTGATATTAGCTAATTTATTTGCAGTAAAAACCGTGTTCTTAAGTTCCATATTGACTTCTACGACACACTCTGAAGTAACTACACTATTTTCCAATCTTGCAAATCTTCTAACTTTTATGTTGTCCCAAAGTACACTATTAGAAATCCTGCTTTCCTGCCCAATCCTGCAGTTATTCCCTATAACAGTATAAGGACCTACTATGGCATAAGCATCTACTTCTGTATTATCTCCAATATAAGCAGGTCCAATAACGCTGGCTGTCGGATGTATTTTCACATTCTCTCCAAGTATTATTCCCCTTGTAGATAACCCTGTCACGAACCTAGATTTGCCCTTCAAGATGTCTTCATGTACCTTCTTGTACTTGTCAATAGTTCCTATATCCATCCAGTAACCTGTGAATTTGTATATAGCCATTTTGTAGCCTTTTGAAAGAAGCAAAGGATAAGTTTCTCTTTCAACAGAAACCTGGGTATTAGCGGGAATCTCTTTTAAAACTTCCGGTTCAAAAACGTAAACTCCTGCATTTATATACTTAGAATTCGACTCACCTGGTTTTGGCTTCTCCTTAAAGGCTGTAATAAATCCTTTATTGTCAAATTCTATAACTCCATACTGCGAAGTATCTCTCACTTCTATAGAAGCAATCGTAACCTGTGCTCTCCTTCTTTTATGATACTTTATTAGGTCCGCATAATCTATATCACTTACTATATCGGAGTTGAGAATTAGAAAAGTATCATCAAAAAAATTTTCGGCGTTTTTGATGGCTCCACCTGTCCCCAAAGGAGTCTCTTCGATGACATAATTAATCTTTACCCCTAGTTCCTTACTTTTATCCTTGAAATAATTCTCAATGTAGTCAGATTTGTAATGGGTACTTATTACCACCTCATCTACTCCGCTTTTTTTAAGATTTAAAATAATCCGCTCTAAAAGAGGTTTTCCCAAGATGGGAACCATGGGTTTTGGTAAATCGTCAGTAAGGGGTCTTAACCGAGTCCCAAGTCCCCCTGCTAAAAGGAGTGCCTTCATAAAAACCCCTCCTTTTTAATAAAACCTCATGTTGAAGAAGAAAGATATGAAGCTGGATAGGCAAAATGATATTAGCACTCTAAAGATTGGGCTGCTAATAGATTTGTAGCAAAATTAGTCTATAAAATATTATAATTGAGAAAATGTGGCATGTCAAGTCTTTTAAAGTAAAATATTTACAAAAATAAACCCAGCACCTAATAATAAAGCTAAATTCTCATGGTGCTGGATATTCATTCCTTGGTATATTTTTAGAATTTTCAAATGGATTTTTATGCATTCCCCAGTATTATTTTTTGTAAATATACCAATACATTAAAGCCACAAAAAATCCCGCTCCTATTATATTCCCAAGTGTAACAGGTATCAAGTTGTTGACGATAAAACTATACCAGGTAGCTTTCAAAGTTGGTGCAGCAAGAAGAACACCTTTTGCACTATGGACAAAATCTATGTAAACCGGATCCTGACCTACATATATTCCGAGAGGAATGAAAAACATGTTTGCCACAGAATGTTCAAAGCCCATGGCCACAAAGCCCATTATAGGCCACCATATAGCAAAAATTTTGCCTATTATATCATCGGCCGAATAAGCCATCCACACTGCTAAAGCAACCAGCCAATTACAACCTATCCCTCTTAAAAATGCTTCTCCCCAAGATAAATTGACTTTGGCATTTGCTATTTTAACAGCATATATAGCCCATGGAAAAGCCTTCGAGACCTCTCCTACTTTCCCTGCTTCCATTATTATTCCTGTCTTGTAAGCTAAGAAATACGCAAAAAACAAGCCTCCTATAAAATTCCCTAAGTATACAAAGGTCCAGTTTTTTAAAAGCTCTCTCAAATTTATTTTTTTATCAAAATAAGCTATAGGTTGTGTCATCATATTTCCAGTAACAAGTTCTGCCCCTGCTATAATAACGAGTATAAGCCCTAATGGAAATACGGCACCAAAAAGCAATTTTTGTAGGCTTCCAAATTCTTCCGGAAGGTTTCCCGCTGCTCTAATAGCCAAAAAACCTCCAAAAGCTATGTAGTTTCCCGCTAAAAAACCTAAAAGAAGCTGCTTCTTAATAGAAAATTGCACTTTTGTCTTACCTAAATTGATCATGCCATCAGCTATGTCTTTTGGCATTTTAAAGCTCATAAAATCCCCCCAGTCTATTTAGTAAACGATACCACATTTTAAACAATTTAAAAAGTCCCCGAAAACGGAGACTTTTCCTAACAATAAAGATTATAAAGCAATAAGGGTAGTTTGTCTAGTATCAAATTTTATATCTTCCATATTTAGAACAGCAACCCCAATCACAGTATCTGCTCCTCCGTAGTATACGTATATTGTATCGTCTTTCACCGCGTTGCCACAGCTAAAAACCACGTTCGGTATATATCCTTCTTTTTCCCAAGGTAGTTCTGGTTCTAAAATAGGTTCCTTTTGTCTCGCTATCACCTTACTTGGATCTTCTAAGTCTAAAAGTGCTGCACCTAATCTATAGACGTTGTTCTCATCTGCCGCATGGTATATTAAGAACCACCCTTTTTCCGTTTTTATTGGGGGTCCCCCTATCCCTACTCTTGCGCTTTCCCATGTGCCAGGAATAGGCTTTATAATAGGTTTGTGCCCATACCAGTTCTTTAAATCCTCTGAAAAAGCTATCCATATGTCCGGGTATCTTCTGTGAAGCAGCACATATTTCCCATTAATTTTCTCCGGAAAGAGCGAAGCATCTTTGTTGGGCTCATCTAGCAATACACCTTTTCTTTCCCAATCTATAAGGTTTTTAGAGATAGCAAGGGAAATCCTGTAGTCGCCCTCAAACCTATCTCCAAAAGCTGTATACACCATGTAATAAATGCCGTCGATCTTCACTATCCTTGGGTCTTCCAATCCTCTTAATTCCTGCTCAGTTTCATTTGTCATTACTGGTTTGTCAAGTCTCATGAAATTTATGCCATCTTTACTTACTGCATATCCTAATCTTGAAATATACCTTCCATATTTCATATGAGGCCCTAAATCTGTAGCTCTGTAGATAAGGTGAAAAAGGCCATTGTCATAAATCGCTGCCGTATTGAAAACTGCAGCCTTTTCCCATTCATTTTCCGGTTTTGGTACGAGAACAGGTTTGTCCGATAATCTCCTTAACTTTATCACTTTCTACACTCCTTTTTAAAATTTTACTTTTTTCTTTTCAACAGCTGCAACACCTATACAGGTATCAGCTGCGCCGTAGTAGACATAGAATATTCCATCTATCTCTACAGCACCACAGCTAAATACCACGTTTGGCACTAATCCTTCTTTTTCCCAAGGTAACTCCGGTTCTAAAATAGGTTCTTCTTGCCTTGCTATAACTTTTGAAGGGTCCTTTAAATCCAAAAGCGCTGCTCCCAATCTATACACATTGTTTTCATCCACACCGTGATAGATTAAAAGCCAGCCATCCTCCATTTTGAGTGGGGGCCCCGCTATACCTATCTTTTTAGAATCCCACCATCCTTTTCTGGGAGACATTATAATCTTATGGTCATACCAGTTGATTAAATCCTCCGAATAAGCAATCCAAATATCAGGCATCCTCCTGTGAAAAAGGACGTACTTCCCATTTATTTTTTCAGGTAAAAGTGCTGCATCCTTATTAGGCTCATCCAGTACTACTCTATGCCCTTCCCAGTTCTTCAGGTCTTCTGACCATACCATAGAAATTCTAAAATCCAACCAATCCCTGCCTCCAAATCCTGTATAGAGCATATAGTATTTCCCATCCAGCTTAGTGATTCGGGGGTCTTCTACTCCCCAAGCTTCTTGTGGAGTTTTCCCAACTACCACAGGCTTGTCAAACCTTTGAAAATGGATGCCGTCTTCACTAACAGCATATCCAATAGAAGACACAAATTTGTTTTTTTCCTCTGGTTTCTCTGTATCAAGTACAAACTTATTATTAGAAGCCCTGTAAAAAAGATGTACTTTCCCCTCTTCATATATAGCGGCAGCATTAAAAACCGCAGCTCTTTCCCATTCGTGCTCTTCTATTGGAGTTAAAATGGGTTTATCCTTTAATCTTTCCAATCTGAACATCATTTATACCCCCTTTTGAGCCAAAATGCAACTACCTTATTGGGACCAATTATGAAATTTTCAAGGTTAATATCTTTTTTCTCTATTATATCTACAATTTTCTCATTAAAGCTTTCTTTATCTCCCAATTTTACCTCTGCTCTCACCTCCTCATTTTCATGGTTTATTATAAGAAACAATACATTCTCTTCATTATGGAATTCTTTTATTTCTAAATAAGGAGAATTCACCTCTAATTGATATTTTATGTCTGCTAATTCCTTTAAAAGTTTGTATATTTTAAAACTCTGGTCTTTTTTGTACACATCCGGCATGTAACTTAAATAAAGCTCTATAGGATATGCGACAAACACTGCATTTCCTTTCCCATATTTATTTACTACTATGGAGGGATTTCCTTCTTTATCGACCCCAAACACTTCCCCCTCTTTCACCTTTAAAATTAGCCTCTTATTAAAAGGAAGTGCTTTATATCTAAATTTAGTGGCCAAATTCGTCGATTCAATTTCAACAAATTCCTCCCTTGGCACCATGAAGTAATCTATTTTTACTCCAAAAACCTCCTCCAGATCCTCCACTGCAATCCCATCGTAAGAAAGATATAAAGTACCCCCTTGTTTAACAAACTCCTTTATTTTAAGCCATTGAGAGTGAGTAAGATGCCCTTTTCTATAAGCAGAAGGCACAATTAACACCTTGTATTTTCTAAGGTCATCCTCTGGTTTTATTAAATCAACATCAAGACCAGCTTGTTTGGCCAGTATAAAACTGTTAAGCAAAATCCGGAAATTCCTCTCTGGTTTGTAGTCTTCTCCTACAAACAGGGCCTCATAGTATTTGTCAGGAATTATTATTGCCGCCTCACTCTCTCTTGGTTTAAGTTTTTCATAATTTATTATTTTTAAAAATTCAGAAAAAGCCTTCATTTCAAGGGCAGCTTTTTTAGGTCTACCCTCTGTTGTCGTGATTCCAAATTGAGTCTCAAAAGGGGTAGAATCGTACGGAAGCCTTTCTCCTACGGAGAAATCGCCAAAACACCACGAAATAGCCCCCATAGACTCGTTTGCAAGAAGACTATACAGGACCACCCTGTAGTATTCGCCTTCCACTTCTTCACTCATCATGAGAGTAGTTGCTCCAAACTCCTCCATCAAGACGTCCTTTTTACCCATTCCCTTTGTAAGCTTAACAGAGAAAGAAGGCATATACGTACTCCTCGTGGAATTTACAGGATCTATACAAGTATCGGTGTATATGGGATAAAAATGCATACATAGAAAGTCGTTTCCTTCCGCCATATCTTCTGGATAAAAATTATTATTGGTAAGAAGCGAGGCCTGATGAATCCCTAATGTCACAGGATGATTTTTATCATATTTTTTTATCTCATTTGACAGAACATAGTTCCAAAGCCACGCATCATGTCTGGAATTTGCTTTGACATAATTATCTGGTTCATTGGAAAGGTCCCAAAAGAGAATTGCTTCTTCATCTTTATATCTTTCGGCAAAAAACCTCACCAACTTAATTTGATATCTCAACATATAAGGATCACTGTATATGTTCCTTCCTTGTCTCCACAAAACATCCCAGTTTTCACCGCTCATATGCCCAACAAAAAAAGTAGGAGCTATTTTTATACCCACTTCTTTACATATGTTTATAAGTTCATCAAATTTCTTAACCGCTTCTTCCGAAATAACCTCTGGCTGAGGTTGGAAATCCTCCCAAAAAAGATTTATTCTCATTACATCAAGTCCCAAGTTTTTAGCTTCCATAAATTCTCTTTTAACCTCTTCATAATTCCACTCCTTCCACATATTAACTCCATGATTTCTTGGCCAGTAATTAGCTCCCAAGATAAAGTTTCTAAACCTCATCTCATCTCCTCCGCCTCTTATTTTTTCGTACTATATACATAGTAGCTACACCAATAGATGTTAGAAATAAAGTTAAAATCCACGGAGAAAAACTGCTAAAACTCTTTTTATAATCTTTACCATCGCTAAAATGGTTGTAAGACACTACTATATTGTTTATTAAAACCTTATTATTCTGATGCTTAACCTTCCCCTTTGGAGGAGTAAAAGCTACTACTAGAGCTTCTTTTGCAGGTATTGTTATATTTACTTTCCCGCTTTTATCTCTGTGGACAAATTCCTCCTTTAAAAGATCAAATACATCTTTTGGTTTATCTCCCAACTCTATGATTATTTCTTTATCGGCATCATAGGGATTGTAATAAAGATACGTGGGATAAAACCTATCTTTAAAGAAATCTGTTTTTGTTAAATCTATTTGGAGGATTCCTTCTATATTTGTTTTTGAAACAATACTACCTAAAAAACCTACGTGAGAGCCTGAATATAGAGAAAAATCGGTTTTTCCCCATCCATCTCCCCCTGCAAAAGGACTTCTACCATCTTTTATTTTCCTCAAGCCCTCATAAGGAATAACATAAGAAGGTTCTTCCCTCCACCAATAAGAGGACTGATTTTCTTCCGGTAAACAATCCTTATAAAAAAGTTTAGCATTGTTGGTGAGATGAAGCATCCACTTGCCTATTGCTTTCGCATATCTTAAATCATACCTGGCAACTGGAACAAGTGCAAAAGCTGCATCGAAAGTATTCATTGAAAAGGCGTATCCTCCTCCATCTGTTATACTCCCAAAAAGGCCATCTACCGTATATTCTCCCCATTTACCTGTAATCATCCCCCACCCCGGTCTTACATCACTTTCTCTGTTAAAAACCCAATCCATAAATTTCTCAACAGGATAATTGACTCCTTCTTCTGCATTAAGTCTTGCTGCCACATAAGGTGCAAAATATCCTAATACTTCGTAAATAGGGTTATAATCTATAATCTCAAGAAAATTCATGGCACGTTTTGTAGCTTCAAGATATTTAGGGTCTTTGAATTCTTTATATGCCCAGTACTCTAGTAAAGCAACACCAGCAGCGGCATCCGGTTCTGTCCAGCGACCGTTGTCCACAGGTTCCATCACAGAAAACATAAATGCCGTGTGATTAAAGTTAGGAATGCCCCCGGCTCCGGATAATTTTAAAACCGCGTCATGCCACCTATCAGCGGTTATCTTCATTATATTCCTCATTTCTTCCACATCTTTATAATGATAAACTAACCCATAAAAGAGTATATGAGGAAAAATTTCATACCAAAAACTTTTCCCACTTGTAGTGAAAGGATTGTTTAAAACTAGATATTCCCTATTTTCTTTGTTGAAAAAAGTCTGTGTCATTTTCACATAATTGTACCCTCTTTGGCTACTTTTATCTATACCCACAAGAGTAGCGCTTAAAACTGCTGCTATACAATTTATACCTTCTTGTGAACCATCTATGGGTTTACCATCAATATCAAACTGTGTTTTACTCCCTACAAAAGTCAAGAGTCCAAATGTATCTGAATCAAGGTTGTAATGAGTCTTATCCCACCAACCGAGGGGTAAAAATACCCCTCTTCTTTCAAAATCAAAAACAAATTTATCGTAGTCAATAGCTATCTTTTTAAAATCCCTGATAAGTAGAGGAGAAGGCAAATCTGGCATACTCTCAATTCTTTGAACTTTTATCTGTTCAATAGCTTTTTGTGTCGCCCCTAAGACTTCTTCTATTATTAAGCTAAAAATCAACAATAATATAATCCCGCCGAGAAAAAATCTATTCATCAAAAGTCCCCTCATTTTCTTCTTTTTGACCTGTTTGACAAAAGGACAAGTCCAATTGTAGCAAGCGCAAATCCTATAGACACTAGAACAAGAGTAAATTCTCCTCCGGGCCTTTTAAAGACCGCAAACCACATCAAAGACAGCAAAATAACTAAAATGGATAGAGAAAACGCCAGTTTATCACTCACTATTTTTCACCTTTTCTTTCCAAAAACATGACAGGCTACCTCATGTCCCTCTTCAATCGAAACTAAAGGAGGATTTTCTTCAAGGCATATATCTTGGTAATAATTACAAGCATGAGCAAAGGGACATCCTTTACTCTCCGGAGTCCTTATTGGTACTTCATAAGACCTTAATTCCTCCAATACCCTGTTTCTTGCAAGCTCCGGATCTGCGATAGGACTAGAATTAATTAGAACTCGAGTATAAGGGTGCACAGGATTTTCCAATACCTTTCTGCCTTCTCCTTTTTCCACTATTTTCCCACCGTATATTACTGCAACCTGGCCTTTTTCAAAAGTAAAATACTTTGCAGCCCCTATGTCATGAAGCACTAACACAATCGCTATACCATAAAGGTCGTTTAAATCTTTAAAGAGTTTTATTATGGCCGCCCTTAACGACATGTCAATCATGCTTATAGGCTCATCAGCTATTATAACTTCTGGATCTGTAGTCAAAGCCCTCGCAATGGCTAACCTTTGCCTTCCACCCCCTGACAAGTGGTGTGGATATTTGTTGAAAAAGTATTCTGCTGGAACAAGCCCTATCTTTTCTAATAGTTCTTTCGTAGATTGATAAAGAGTTTTTCCATTTACCCTTTTTGCATTTGCCAGAGGGTCTGCGATTATTTTATATATAGTCTTGGAGGGATGTAAGGATGCATAGGGGTCTTGATGGACGTACTGCACTTTTCCCCTTAGTTCCCTTTTTCTTTTTCCACCTATTTTGCTCATATTCTCGTTATACCACAAAACTTCTCCTTTAGAGGGCTTTTCAAGGTCAGCCATTATTCTGGCAAGAGTAGTCTTTCCCATGCCACTTTCTCCTACTATAACCAGTCTGTCACCCTTTGAAATCTCCAAATTTATATTATCTAAAACCAACTTGTTCTGTTTTTTCAAAAAACCTCTTGTAAAAATCTTGCTTACCCCTTTTAGCTCAATTATCTTGCTCATCTTTGTTGTCTCCCTTCTTCATACAGGTGGCATGCTACATAGCTTTCTCCGTCAAGGTTTATCCATCTGGGCTTTTCTTTTTTGCATATATCCATGGCATACTCGCACCTTGGGTGAAATCTACAGCCAGAAGGCGGATTTAAAAGACTAGGTGGGTCCCCTGGTATTGGCTTTACTTTTGACATATCAGCATTTACAGCCATGATAGAATTTATAAGCCCTTTAGTATAGGGATGAAGGGGGTTTTTGAAAATTTGAAAAGTAGAGTTATATTCTACTAAATTACCCCCATATATTACTGCTACCTTGTCGGCTAATTCCGCTGCTACAGCAATGTCATGGGTCACAAAAATCAGCGTTATTTTCAACATTTTCTTAAGTTCCTTTAAAAGCTGTATTATATGGGCCTGCGTTAAAACATCCAATGCAGAAGTAGGCTCATCTAAAATCAATACAGCAGGATCTAATAAAAGCGCCAAAGCTATCAAAACCCTTTGTTTCATTCCTCCAGAAAGCTGCAAAGGATAGGAATTTAATACAGCCTCGGGATTTAACCTAACCATTTTAAGTTTCAAAGAGGCTCTTTCCACAAGCTCGCTATGGCTCCACCTTATTCCGTGGGCTTCTACTGTATCCTTAAAATGATCTATTATTTTCATCGTGGGATTCAGCGACTGCTGTGCAGCCTGAGGCACAAGTGCAATTTCTTCCCAACGAATTTTCCTCAATTCTTCTTCTTTCATGGTAAGAAGGTCTTTCCCCTTATAAATAACCCGTCCAGATAAAATCCGGCCGTTGGGAGGCAATGTCTTCGTCATTGCCTCAATTATGGTACTCTTACCCGAGGCACTTTCCCCTACAATAGCAGTTACAGAATTTTCTAAAATATCTAATGAAATTCCGTCAGCAGCTTTTATAGTACCTTCCCTGACAAGGTAGACCGCTTTTAAATCTTCGATTCTTATTATGACGCTCAATTACTCATTCCCCCTCAAACGAGGGTTGAATACTTCTTCAACCCCTTGTGATAAGAGTATTCCTCCGTATATTAAAAGCACAATGTTTAAAATTATGAAGAAGATGTAATGAAACCCTTTAGCGGTGTACAAAGCCCCCGCTTGATATAAGGCGTAATTTAACATTATGCCCCAATGAGTTGGGTCAAATTTAGCAAGCCCTAGAAACATAAGTCCTACAGAAAATTCCATAGCTCCTTTTAACTGCATCACAAAATTGATAAAAATGTAGGGAATCAAAAGTTTTACAATATCACTGAACAGTATATATCTTAAAGGCATATTTAACATCTTGGAGGCCTCTACAAACTCCTTTGATTTTAAAGAAAGCACTTGCGCAGAAATCTGTTTCGCCAAAGGTGCCCAAAGCCAAATAGCCACCAAAAGGGCTATCTCCACCACATTTAGATTGTAATTCATAAAAACAGCCGCTAGTATCAAAAGGGCCGGAAATGAAGGAATTACTAAGAAAACCATTATTATAGCATCTGCTATCCTTCCAGTAACTCCTTCTAGGTATCCTCGAGCAACACCAATCACAGTACCTATAAGGACTGCGAAAAAACTGGCAAGCATTGTAAGAGATATAACAGATCTAGAACCATGTACAATTTGCTGGAAAATATCTACACCAAAGTAATCTGTCCCAAACGGATGTTTCAAAGAAGGTTTTTGATACCTTTCTGCAAAATTAGAAGTCATATCTAAAGGGACAATTAAAGGACCAATTGTAGCCATTAAAATGAAAAATGTCAGTATCAAAAGCCCGATTAACGATTTTTTATTTACCAAAAGCGGCTGTACATAGTCATAATAAAAATTCTTTAATCTTTCTTTTCTCATTTCAACTTCACCCTCGGATCAATTAATGCGTACACAAAATCTGCTATAAAAGTTGCCACTATCACACCTATTACTATCAAGCTAAAGAGCCCAGTCAGAAGTCCAAAATCTCTGACAGCAATCGCCTTCCCAAAATAAAACCCAATACCCGGATAATTAAATATCGATTCGACCAAAGTCTGACCTCCCAGCATGTAGCCTATCCCTATTGCCAACCCTGCTATTAAAGGAAGCATAGCATTGTTTCTTATATATTTTGAAGCAATTACAGAATCAGGCAAGCCTCTCATTTCAGCAAACCTTATAAAATCTTCCTCCATGACCTGTGAAGTATTTCCTCTCATAGATAAAGTCCAAGAAGCAAGTTGCGGAATAGCAACTGCTAAAATAGGCCCTGTAGCATGGAGAAAGACTTTCCATACAAATTCAAGCGAAAATGAGGGGTTCATTCCTACTGGATATGCTCCTCCTAATGGCAAAACTCTATACCTCACCGAAAATACAAATAGTATTAAAACTGCCAATATAAAAGGAGGAACTGCCTGGATTATGCTGGAAATAGTAGATATAAAAGTGTCAATAAATTTTCCCCTCTTTTGGGCTGCAAAAGCTCCGAGATAAATGCCTAAGCTAAAACTTAAAAAAGTAGCTAAAGATATAACGAAAAGCGTCCATGGCAAAGCTTTTGCTATAATTTCATTGACACTGGTATTGTAAAAAGTTGAATAACCAAAATTACCTTTTAATAGATTACTTACAAACTTTGCATATCTTGTACTAATAGGCTCATTAGGGTCGACTCCCATCATCTTATGAGCTATTTCAAGAGCCTGTTCAAACTGCATATTCCTCTGCTGAGCAATATAAACAGCCAGGCCATAAGCGGGGTCGCCTGGCATATTGTTGACTAAAACAAATACCCCGCTTATGGCGATAATAAACACAATAATCAAATACAGTACTCTATTCACAAAATAACTCATCTCATATCCCTACCTGTCTTCTCTATTTTGCTGGAACTAATTCTCCTTTTGTGATTAATAAGTTATAAACCCTTTCAATTCCACCAGGAGCCAGTGACCAAACTGGGTCCTCTTTGGAAGGCCAACCTTTCACTCTGTAGCCGTCGTTATAGTAAATCGGCAGCACTTTTTCATAAAGAGGTATAACAGGCAAGTACTCGTTTGTAATGTATGCAAGCTGTTGTATTATCTCCATTGCTTTAGACTCATCCTGTAAGTTCTTCTGTAATTCTAATACTAAATCATACGGAGAAAGTTCTCCCCACGGCGTGTTGTATTTGTCCTTTGCAGGGAAGCTTGTTATTGCAGAAACATCTCCATCATATAACCTCTGATAGCCTGTGAGAGGATGCGGATAACCCCACCATGCAGAACCAAATTCAATAGCTGCGTCATAATCTCCGCTTCTCATTACCTGGTCTCTCATCCCCTCAGGGATTAACTTCATCTCTACCTTAAATCCAAAGCTATTAAGCTCTTGAACTACCTCCCTTGCAGCTAATACCCAGTCGTTATGAGGGCCATACACTGAGAGAGTAAAGGCTACAGGCTGTCCGTTAGGCTGTTGCCATGTATTACCTACCTTCTTGTAACCTGCCTTATTCAATATCTCTTCCGCGGTAGCTGTATCAGTATTATACTTTGTCAGTTTCTGCAGTGTATCTTGGGTTATCCATTTAGATTCCATGCTCTTTAAAATACCATCAGCATAGTTTTCATAACTGTTGGCCTGCCATACTGATACATCTCTTATCTTGTTTCTATCCAGAATATGAGCAATAGCTTTTCTCAAGTTCAAATCCTTAAACAAAGGCTTTTTGAAGTTAAATACCAAAGAGATATCCGACAAGTCTGAAACCGTAATTACATGCAAATCGGGATTAAGCGAAGAAAGCTGCTCTACAACATCTTTAGGCATAGAAGGATGAGCCGCGTCAATCTCATTGGATATCAAAGCCGCCCACACAAACTCGTTAGAAGACCATTTCTTAAACACTAACTTATCAATCTTCATCTGAGAAGCTGCCCAGTGGTATTTATTTGCCACCATTTCCATTTCCGACTGCGTAACTTTGGTAGGCTCAAAAGATCCTACTACAGGCAATTTCCCTAATGTTTTAAAAGGTGCAAAGTCATTGACCTTTTTTCTAAATTCATCAGACTTTTTCTCATACTCTGCTTTCATATCTTCTGAAACAGGCTTCCCATCCGTCTGGAGATAATAAATTTTCTTCCCCAGATCTGCTACTTCCTTTGCCTGATCTACAAAATCCTTATATACATGCACAGGTGCCAGAGAAGCCATTGCGCCATCTGTCAAAAGTACATGAACAAATGAAGGAGCACTAGTCTTCGATAAATTAAATACTACCGTATAGTCATCAGGTGTTTCTACTGATTCTATGTCATAGGGCCACTGCCACATAGCCTGTATGAAATTTACCGTATTTACCACATCTTTAGAAGTGAAAGGTTCTCCATCGCTAAATTTTGCATCTTTTCTTAGATTAACCGTAACCTTATTCCCTTCTATCTTCCAATTTTCAGCTAATCTAGGTACATATTCGCCTGTCTGAGGAATATAATAGGCAAAAGGTTCATATACAAACCACCAAGCTCCACCCACACCACCAGGGCCAAAGGGATTACCGTGGAATGGAAATGGCCAATCCGTAGCAAGTCTTATCTCTCCGGTTTTTACAGTTTCCTGCGGTTTCGGTTCTTGATTAGCCTCCTGTGACGTTTTAGTCTGCTGCCCACATCCTGCGAAAATCCCAACTGTGAAGAAAACAATTACAAAAATCGCAATAAATTTTTTCATTACACTATTCATATTCTTCCCCCTCTTCTTTCTTTAATTACTTGACTAAAAATTAAACTACACCAATTCTTTCACTGACTGCCTTTCTACAAATCCCACCTCCATTCTAATGTGGTCATGGAACTCCTTAGGATTGTCCATTCGCCATAAAAGCCTCTTTACAGCTTTTATGCCCATAAGCTCCTTGTTTATGCGTATAGTGGTAAGAGGAGGTGTCACAATATTACACATGTCTATATCATCAAAACCTACAACAGACACATCCTTTGGAACTCTCAATCCCAATAAATTTAAAGCATTATACAAAGTAATGGCATTGCTGTCATTACTACAAACCCAAGCCGTTGGAAATTCTTTCAACGTTTTTAATCGATTTGAAACCTCTTTATAATCTTTACTAAGGACATATCTTTCAACATCTTCTGTGATGCAGTATTCCTCGTTTACTGGCAGGCCAGCATCTCTCATCGCTTCCTTGAAGCCGACCCATCTTTCTCTAAAACTCAAAGAGAAGTCTTTTTCTCCAAAAAATCCGATTTTTTTATGTCCTTTTTCTATCAAGTACATCGTTTCTCTATAACTTCCAGGAATATTTTGCGTAAGAACTGCATCAGTGCTAAACATAAAAGAAGCGTGGTCTACTAAAACAGTAGGAATATTGTAACTTAGAATTTCTGCAAGAAATTCGTCTTTTATAGTTCCCACCACCAAAATCCCTGAAACCTTCCTGTTCTCTATACAGGAGGGCACTTCAAATAAATCTTTTTTCATAAAATTAACTAAAACATCATATCCATTGGCTTTTGCTTCATTTTCAATTCCCCATATCACTTTGGTATAAAAATTGGTGTCCTTAAAATTCCTTTCCTCTATTATGAGGCATATGTTTTTTAAGTGGTTTTTTGATAAAAAAGATGGGTTCTCCTCAAAATATCCCATTTCTTCTGCAGTTTTTATAACTATTCTTCTGGTTTCTTCGCTTACTCCTACCTTGTCATTTAGAGCTAATGATACGGCGTTAATCGATAAATTTAGTTTTTCTGCTATATCCTTCATTGTAACCTTTTTGCGTTTTGTAGTAGTCAAGTTTAACACCCCTGATGATCGTTTTCCTATACGTTAGCTTACTATTCTTGAGTAAATTATAAGCCATTTTAATTTAATTATCAAGTAAAATTTACTTGAATTATCGTTTATTTTACTTGAATTTACGCAAAATATCTCCCTAATTCGCCAATTATATACTTAATTCGCCTTTAAAACTGGAAATCTACTTTAAAAATAAAGTTAATTAAAGAAAACAACCTGTGGTATAATTAATACGCAACAAAAGGAGGGGTTGTTATGGCAAAAATGAGATTAGACAAATTATTATCAAATATGGGAATAGGTACAAGAAAAGAGGTAAAAAAGTATATCAAAGATGGTTTGGCAGAGGTAAATAAAGAAACAGTGTTAGACCCTTCAAAAATCGTAGATACAGAAAAAGATGAGGTATTATTTGATGGAGAAAAGATAGAATACAAAGAATTCATATACTTGATGATGAACAAACCCCAAGGAGTAGTAAGCGCAACCGAAGATAAATTTGAAGAAACCGTGATAGACCTTCTCTCGGAGGAAATCGCTTTAAGGAAAGTCTTTCCTGTAGGAAGACTTGATAAAGACACAGAAGGCCTACTTATAATAACAAATGACGGGGAGCTTGCCCACAAACTTCTTTCTCCAAAGAAGAAGGTAGTAAAAAAATACTATGCCGAAATATTGGGAAAAATTACTACAGAAGACGTTAAAAAATTCAAAGAAGGAATTATATTAGAAGATGGCTATAAGACAATGCCTGCCGAACTAGAAATAATTGAATCCTCTGAAATCTCTAAGGTTTATATTTCCATAATTGAGGGTAAATACCACCAAATAAAAAGAATGTTTGATGCACTTGGAAAAAAGGTTTTATATCTTAAAAGGGTGAGCATGGGAAATTTGGTGCTGGATGAAAATCTACAACCCGGTGAATGGCGAGAATTAACAGAAGAAGAGGTAAATTTATTAAAGAATTCTATATAAAACCCCCATCTACTGTAATTACTTGACCTGTTATAAAATTTGCCTTGTCAGAGAGCAAAAACAAAACTGCATTTGCCACATCCTCTGGTTTCCCTATGCTCATCAAAGGGATTTCTTCAATGAGCTGTTTTTTTTCTTCGCCATTTAAAATGCTGTTCATACGGGTATCAATGACTCCTGGAGCAATGCAATTTACCCTTATCTTAGAAGGTCCTAACTCCTTTGCCAAAGCTTTAGTAAAAGCTATAATTCCTCCCTTGGAGGTAGAGTAATGGACTTCGCAGGAAGCCCCTGAAATTCCCCATATGGAAGAAATATTTATTATGCTCCCTTGCTTTTTGGGTAGCATATACCTTAAAACACTTTGAGTACAGTTAAAAAGCCCTTTTAAATTGACATTCATCATCCTGTCCCAATCTTCTTCTGTTATTTCTACAAAAGGTTTTATCTGTGCGATTCCTGCGTTGTTAATCAAATAATCAATGCGGCCAAATTTTCTGTAAATATCATCTATCATCTCGTCCACTTGTTTTCTATTACTTATATCTGCCTGGAAAATTTCTGCATAGCTGAAATTTTCTCTTATGTAATCCCTAAGCTCCACTGCTTTCTCGTAACTGCTATTGTAGTGTATAGCAACAGAAGCCCCTTCTTTCGCTAACTCAATGCATATTCGCCTTCCTATATCCCCAGCGCCGCCAGTTACAATAGCCACTTTTCCTGCAAGCATTTTTTCACCCTCATTTTAAAATTATTGTGTAGAACAGTACAAATTAAATTTTTATAAAAAAATAAAATTATGTCAAGAGGCAAAATAGGCACTAAAAAAGGGTTCGGGCACTTTGTAAAATGCCTCGAACCCTTTATTTTCTTGGAGCGGATGACGGGATTTGAACCCGCGGCCCTCAGCTTGGGAAGCTGATGCTCTACCGCTGAGCTACATCCGCACACTTTAATTTTACATCACTCAACACCTTCGTGTCAACCCATGTATTTTTAATCTATTATAAAAATGCGCCAAATTCAATCAAAAATCTTCTTTTTAAAATCAAAAAATTTTTATAATAAAAACTGGCTCCTCAGGTAGGATTCGAACCTACAACCTACCGGTTAACAGCC
>NZ_JBNATX010000032.1:0-21593 GCF_049701115.1 Caldanaerobacter sp.
GCTCGCCCCGCCTTCGCTTCTCAAGCTCGCCAAGTTTAGTTACCGCTTTGGCAACAAGTCGCATTTACACACAAAATGCCACTTTTTAGACTTTGTCAACAGTCTGCGAGTTCTCCTTCGGGAGAACTTTTTCTTGTTTACAAGCTCTGTTGATGTTAAAATAAATAAAAGGAGAGGAGAAGAATGAGGGTATTGGGAATAGATCCGGGAATTGCCACATTGGGATATGGAGTCGTTGAGTACAAGAACAACAAATTTTCTCCCATAGTTTATGGAGCCATCACTACAGATGCGGGAGTTGACAAGGCGTTTCGTCTTTACACCCTATATAAAGGACTTGAAGATATTATAAAGCTTTATCGTCCAGAGATTGTAGCGATTGAAGAGCTTTTCTATAATAAAAATTCTAAGACGGTAATTACAATTGGAGAAGTTAGAGGGGTTTCAATACTGGCTGCTGTAAATTCAGGAGTAAAAGTGTATGAGTATACCCCCCTGCAGGTGAAACAGGCAGTAGTTGGGTATGGGAGAGCGGAAAAACAGCAGGTTCAGCAGATGGTGAAGGTGCTTTTAAATCTTGATGAGATACCAAAGCCAGATGATGTGGCTGATGCGCTGGCCGTTGCCATCTGCCACTGCCACAGCAATAATATGTTGGAAAGACTGGGGTATGGGCGATGATTGAGTACATAAGGGGAATTATTGAAGACATAGGACCAGATCATGTGATAATCGACTTTATGGGCATAGGTATAAAAATTTTTGTGCCCTTTTCTACTATGAAGGAGTTGCCTCCCAAAGGAAATATAACAAAGCTTTATACATACCTTTACGTCAGGGAAGATGGATTTCAGATTTTTGGCTTTAAGAGAAAAGAAGAGCTAGAACTTTTTGAGAAATTACTTTCTGTGAGCGGCGTAGGACCTAAAGGTGCTCTTTCTATTCTCTCTGTTGTGCCAATAGAGAGCTTTATAAAGGCAGTGAACAGCGGTGATTATAAAATTTTGACGGCAGCGCCTGGCATAGGGAAGAAGACGGCAGAGAGGATTATACTAGAGCTAAAGGATAAGGTGCCCAAAGAGGTTGTAGTCCCGAAAGAGGACAGCCTGTTAAATGAGGCTTTAGAGGCTTTACTAGCATTGGGTTATACTAAAAGTGAGGCTATTTACGCTCTTTCTGATGTGAACTGTGAAAGTGTGGAACAGGCTGTCAAAGAGGCCTTGAAAAAATTGTCGAAATAGGGTGAAGTAAATGGAAGAAAGGATATTGACTCAAAATTTTACTCAAGAGGATGCGACAGAATACAGTCTCCGTCCCCGGTGGCTTTCTGAGTACATAGGACAAGAGAAAATAAAACAGGAGCTAAAAATCTATATAGAAGCAGCTAAAAAAAGAGGAGAACCACTAGACCATGTCTTACTTTACGGTCCTCCCGGGCTTGGGAAAACTACTTTAGCTACAGTTATTTCTAATGAAATGGGAGTAGGCATAAAAATAACTTCAGGACCTGCTATAGAGAGGTCTGGAGATTTAGCCGCAATTTTGACGAATTTGCAGGAGAACGACATACTCTTTATAGACGAGATTCACAGATTAAACAGAAGTGTTGAGGAGATTTTGTATCCTGCTATGGAAGATTTTGAGCTTGACATAGTAATAGGGAAGGGACCAAGTGCTCGGTCTATAAGGCTTAGCCTTCCTAAATTTACGCTTATTGGAGCTACTACAAGGGCAGCTCTCATGACTTCTCCTTTAAGGAGTAGATTTGGAGTCATAAATCGCCTTGATTATTATTCAGTAGAGGAATTAAAGGAAATTATAAAAAGGTCAGCTAATATTTTGAATATCGGTATCGACGAAGATGCAGCTTTTGAGATAGCTAGAAGGTCCAGAGGAACTCCCAGAATAGCCAACAGGCTTTTAAAAAGGGTGAGAGATTTCGCAGAAGTGAAAGGAAATGGTTATATTGATTACAATACGGCAAGTATAGCTTTAAATATGCTTGGGGTCGATGAAATGGGCTTAGAGGAAATTGATAGGAAGATTCTGATTGCGATAATAGAGAAATTTGGTGGAGGACCTGTTGGAATTGACGCTATTGCTGCATCAGTTGGTGAAGATGGGGATACAATAGAAGATATGTACGAGCCTTATCTTATGCAGATAGGATTTTTAAATAGAACTCCAAGAGGGAGAATAGTTACAAAACTGGCCTATCAGTATCTTAAGTACCCTTATGTCGAGCAAAGGAGGATTGAGGATGTTTGACAGCTTTGGCAAAATGTTAATATTTATGGGGGCAATTTTAATCGCCATAGGACTTCTTTTTTCAGCAGGTTCAAAAATTGGTTTGGGTCGTTTGCCAGGAGATATAGTTTATCACAGGGGAAATTTTACTTTTTATTTTCCATTGATGACAAGCCTTTTATTAAGCGTCTTTTTAACACTTCTTTTCTGGCTTTTTAGAAGGTAAGTATTGAAAATTTTTTGATTTAACGGTATAATCACCATATGCATTCTTGAAAAGGGATGGAGTAGGGTATGAAGCGAAGTGAATTCTACTTTGATTTGCCGGAGGAGTTAATTGCTCAAGAGCCATTAGAAGATAGGGCAAGTTCCAGGTTGATGATTTTAGATAGAAGGACAGGGGAAATAAAGCACGACATTTTTAAAAACATAACTAAATATCTAAAAGAAGGGGATTGTCTGGTTTTAAATGACACAAAAGTGATTCCTGCAAGGCTCATTGGACAGAGGGAGGATTCTGGAGGAAAGATAGAGCTTTTGCTCTTAAGAAGGACTTCAATAAATGAATGGGAGGTTTTAGTAAAACCAGGCAAAAGGGCAAAGATAGGCAAAAAAGTGGTATTTGGAAATGGAGAGCTTGTGGCAGAAATAATCGATATTACAGAGGCGGGAGGGCGCATAGTAAGATTTTACTACGATGGAGTGTTCGAAGAGGTATTGGACAGGTTGGGGGAGATGCCTGTTCCTCCTTATATAAAGAAAAAGCTAAAGGACAAGAATAGATATCAAACGGTATACGCCAAGTATGAAGGCTCGGCTGCAGCACCTACAGCAGGTCTTCATTTCACAGAGGAGTTGCTGGATGAAATTCGAAACATGGGAGTAAAGACGGTTTTCATAACTCTTCACGTGGGGTTGGGTACTTTCAGGCCTGTTAAAGAGGAAATAATAGAGAACCACAAGATGCACGAGGAGTTTTACATTGTTACAGAAGAAGCAGCAAATGCCATAAATGAAGCTCGAAGAAATGGAGGTCGCATAATAGCTGTAGGGACTACTTCTACTCGCACTTTAGAGACGGTTGCAGATGAGAGAGGATATATTCATCCAAAAAGCGGATGGACAGACATTTTTATATATCCCGGATATAGGTTTAAAGCGATAGATGGGATGATTACGAATTTCCATCTGCCTGAATCTACTCTAATAATGATGGTTTCTGCTTTTGCAGGAAAAGAGAATATAATGAGAGCGTATAAAATAGCAATTGAGAATAAATACAGATTTTTTAGCTTTGGAGATGCAATGCTTATCATATAAGGGACAGGAGGTAAAAATGGCTGCGATAAAGTACCAGGTTATAAAAAAAGATGCAAGGACCAAGGCAAGATTGGGAATTCTTGAAACCCCCCATGGAGTTATAGAGACGCCAGTTTTTATGCCTGTAGGAACGCAGGCTACAGTGAAAGCGATGACGCCTGAGGAATTAAAAGAAATGGGTGCTACAATTATTTTAGGTAATACTTATCACCTATATTTAAGGCCTGGACACAAGATTATTGAAAAAGCAGGTGGATTACACAAATTCATGAACTGGGACAGAGCTATTTTAACAGATAGCGGCGGATTTCAAGTTTTTAGTTTAAGCTCTTTGAGAAAGATTACAGAAGATGGTGTGGAATTTAGGTCTCACATCGATGGTTCAAAACATTTTTTTACTCCTGAAAAAGTGATAGAGATACAGAATTCTTTAGGGGCAGATATAATAATGTCTTTTGATGAATGCGCCCCTTATCCTGCTGATTATGACTATGTAAAAAAGTCTATGGAACTTACAATAAAGTGGGCAGAAAGAGGGAAAAAAGCCCATAAAAATACGGATAGACAGGCTCTTTTTGGCATTGTGCAAGGAGGAACTTATAAAGATTTGAGGAAAGAATGCGCAGAAAGACTAGTAGAAATGGATTTTCCCGGATATGCCATTGGAGGTTTAAGTGTTGGTGAGCCAAAAGACCTTATGTACGAAATTATAGATTTTACTACTGATTATTTGCCTCATGATAAACCAAGATATTTGATGGGGGTGGGAACGCCTGAAGACCTTATAGAGGGTGTGATAAGAGGGGTTGATATGTTTGATTGTGTGTTGCCTACGCGAATTGCAAGGAATGGTACCGTATTTACAAGTAAAGGCAAGTTAATAGTGAGAGATGCGCCGTATGCTGAAGATTTTTCACCGCTGGATGAGGAATGTGACTGTTATACCTGCAGGAACTATTCTAGGGCTTATTTAAGGCATCTTTTTAAGGCGAAGGAAATTTTAGCGGCGAGGCTTGCTACTTACCACAATCTCTATTTTTTAATTAAGCTAATGGAGAAAATAAGGGAGGCCATAAGGCAAGATCGCCTGCTGGAATTCAAAGAAGAATTTTTAAAAAAATATTATGGGAATGAGGAGGAAAGGTAATGAATCAAACGACTTATGTACTAATTCAGTTTGCGATTTTAATTGCAATTTTTTACTTTCTACTTATTCTGCCACAGCAGAGAAGGCAGAAAAAAGAGAGAGAAATGCTGGATTCTTTGAGGCCTGGCGATGAGATCATAACTAAAAGCGGTTTTTACGGTAAAATACTCAACATAAAGGATGATGTAATAACTCTTGAAATGGGAGCAGATAAGGTAAGATTGAAGATTGCCAAATGGGCAGTAGGTGGAGTTGTTAGAAGAGCAGAATCTGAAAATAATAAAGAGGATTAAAAAGTTTAAGATGCGGTTAGTCCGCATCTTTTTTGTACTATGTTTTTGTTTTTTGGCATAGATATTAGTAGAAGTAGAAGGGGGTGGGAGGTTGAGAAGGCAGTTTGTAATGGATAAAGGAAATAGGATAAATATTCCGGGTATTTTGATCGGAGTATTAGTTTCTTATACAATTACACTTCTTTTCTTCATAATATACGCCCTTCTTTTGACTTTTACTTCTGTTTCGGAAATGGCTTTGCCCAAGTTTACGATTTTTGTAACTATAACGGGGGTGGTACTCGCAGGAGCGCTATCCGCGAGGAACACAGCGAGTAGGGGTTGGTTAAACGGTGGAATTGCGGGAATTTTGTACATCGCAGTGATGGCACTTTTGGGGACTTTCTTGGTGAAAGAATTTGGCCCTTCATCTTCACTGGCTGTGAAGTTTTTATGGGGAGCTTTTTTAGGTTCTTTAGGAGGAATGATAGGCATCAATTTATAGCTTTCCTTCCTTCTTTTTATGTGTTATAATAAAGCGGGAGGAGGGAAGGAAGATGAGGAGAATTATAACAATTAACAAGCCCACATTGAGAGAGAGCCTTAAAAAACCTGGTTGTGGAGAATGCCAGGCATCATGTCAGTCTGCCTGTAAGACTTCCTGCACTGTAGGTAATCAAGAGTGCCAGTATAACTAACTTTAATACATAACTACCTTAAATGGCAGTAAGTATTTACTGCCATTTAAACTTGCAATGGAGGTTTTAAAATGTCTGCGACAATGCATAAATTTAAAAGATTGGGCCTTAACATAGTGATTGACCCAGTAAGTGGTGCCATACATGTAGTGGATGATGTAGTGTATGATGTATTAGATTATTATGAAAATCATTCTCGCGAGGAAATTGTAAATTTGCTAAAAGATAAATACAGAGAAGAAGATATTCAAGAGGCTATTTCAGAAATCGATGAGTTAAAGGAAAATGAGCTTTTATTTACTGAAGATATATACAAAGATATAGCAATTTCAAGAGCGGATTCTGTAATAAAAGCAATGTGTTTGAATGTAGCTCATGACTGTAATTTGAGGTGCAAGTATTGTTTTGCTTCTACTGGAGATTTTAAGGGTAGAAGAAAATTAATGGACTTTGAGACAGGGAGAAAAGCCATAGATTTTTTGATAAAGAGTTCTGGAAAGAGGAGAAATATTGAAGTTGACTTTTTTGGCGGTGAACCCCTTTTAAATTTTGAAGTTGTTAAGCAATTAGTGGAGTATGGCAAACAGAAGGCAAAAGAGAACAAAAAAAATATCAAGTTTACAATAACTACAAATGCAGTTCTTTTAGACGATGAAAAGATAGAGTACTTCAATGAAAATTTTTCAAATGTGGTCTTAAGTTTAGACGGCAGAAAAGAAGTAAACGACCGGATGAGAGTACGGGCTGATGGAAGCGGCACCTATGATGTTATTGTGCCAAAAATTCAAAAGTTTGTTAAGTCAAGGGGTAAAAAGGAATACTATGTTAGAGGGACTTTTACTGCTAAAAATCTGGACTTTGTGGAGGATGTGCTTCATATAGCTGATTTGGGAGTGTATGAAATTTCTGTTGAACCTGTTGTAGAGAAGGATGATAAAGATTATACCTTGAAGGAGGAACACCTTGAGAGGATTTTTGAAGAATACGACAGATTAGCAGAAGAGTATATAAGGCGCTATGAGGAAGGGAGACCTTTTGCTTTTTATCATTTTAAGATAGACTTAAAAGGTGGGCCCTGCATAAAGAAAAGATTACAGGGTTGTGGTGCGGGATTTGAATATATAGCTGTAACTCCTGATGGGGAGATTTACCCATGTCACCAGTTTGTAGGGATTGAGGAATTTAAATTGGGAACTTTAGATGAAGGAATTACAAATGTGGAGCTTCAGAGGAAATTCATGGAAAGCGATATTTACAAAAGGGAAGAATGTGCTAATTGCTGGGCGAGATTTTATTGCAGTGGAGGGTGCTTTGCAAATAATTATAATATCAATGGCGATATCAACAAACCTTATAAACTTGCCTGTGAAATGCAAAAAAGGCGCATTGAAAACGCCATTGCCATAAAGGCTTACCTTACATTAAGGGGTGAAAAAAGTGATTATCAAGGAGTACAAAGGGATAAAGCCGCAAATAGATGAAGAAGCTTATATAGCCGAGACTGCCGAAATCATTGGGGATGTAGAAATAAAAAAGAACGTAAATATCTGGTATGGAGCGGTTTTAAGAGGGGATGTTGATAAGATAGTGGTGGAGGAAGGGACAAATATACAGGACAACTGTGTAGTGCATGTGACAGATGGGCATCCCTGCTATATAGGAAAATACTGCACAATAGGGCACGGAGCAATTGTCCACGCTTGTAAAGTGGGGAATAATGTCTTGATAGGAATGGGAGCAATTATTCTGGATGATGCGGAGATAGGGGATAACTGCATAATTGGTGCCGGCGCTTTGGTGACGGGAGGAAAGAAAATTCCGCCAGGGAGCCTCGTTATAGGAAGCCCTGCTAAAGTAGTAAGACAACTTACAGAAGAAGAGATAGAAAGTATTCATAAGTCTTACGAACATTATGTAGAATTAGCAAAATTGCATTTTTCTAAGTTTGGGCAATTGACCGTTTACAATAAAAGTAATATAATAAAAAATAGTTAGTCAAACGACAAAGGAGGATTTAGATGAGAAGTCGAGGCTTTATTAAATTTTTTTCTGTAATTTTGGTCTCAGCATTAGTTGCGTACGTGGCTTTTTTTGGGATTAAAGCAGGAAATTTTTCTATCTCTCCAATCCAGGACCACATAAGGTTGGGTCTTGATTTAAGGGGTGGGGTATACGTACTGGAGGAAGCACAGGGCAATGTCACACAGGATGCCATAAATAAGGCTATTGCAGTAATAAGAAATAGAGTAGATGCTCTGGGTGTGACTCAGCCTGTTATTACTCAGCAGGGCTCCAATAGGATACGTGTCGAACTTCCAGGCATGAAAGACCCGGACAAGGCTATAGAGATCATAGGTAAAACTGCACAGCTTAAATTTGTAGGTCCTGATGGTAAGGTGATTTTAACAGGGGCCAACGTAAAGGATTCAAAGGCGGTTTACGCTCAGACTAATGCGGGCCAGCAACCGGAAGTCACGTTAGTGCTGGATGCAGAAGGAACCAAGAAATTTGCTGAAGCGACACAGAAGTATTTAGGGCAGCCTATATCTATTTTGTTAGACGATAAAGTCATTTCTGCTCCTGTAGTAAAGGATGTTATAACTACAGGTAATGCTGTTATCACGGGGCTTAAGGACTTTCAAGAGGCATCTGAGCTTGCTACTTTGATTAGGGCGGGGTCTTTACCTGTTACATTAAAACCCATAGCCTATAGTTCTGTTGGTGCTACTCTTGGGCCAAGTGCTCTAAAGGCCAGTATGGAAGCAGGAATATACGGGACATTATTGGTTATGCTTTTTATGATGGCTTTTTATAGACTGCCAGGTTTTATTGCGGACTTGGCTCTCCTCATATATATACTCATAAACTTTATAATATACGCTATCTTCAATGTAACATTAGACCTTCCAGGAATTGCTGGATTCTTGCTCTCAATAGGTATGGCTGTTGATACTAATATCTTAATTTTTGAAAGATTTAAAGAAGAACTATGGGCAGGGAAAACCATAAGACCCGCACTGGATGCCGGGTTTGCAAAGGCTATGAGGGCAGTAATTGATGCGAATGTCACCACTATAATTGGCGCAATCATTCTCTTTTACTTGGGTTCAGGAAATGTAAAAGGGTTTGCACTGACTCTTTTAATAGGTGTTTCTTCCAGTTTGTTCACTGCAATAACTGTGACAAGGTTCTTGTTACACGCGCTCCTTGAAATGGACCTTACACGAAATATCAAATTCTATGGAGCATAGGAGGGAATTAGATTGAACGACCACAGATTTCATATAGATGTTATAAAGAGGACCAAGATTTGGTTCACTATTTCTGGATTAATGATATTGATAGGCATAATTGCCATGTTTGTAAATGGTTTTAATTGGGGTATAGATTTTACTGGTGGTACTATAATGGAGTTTAATATCGGGAAGCCTTTTGATACTAAAGACATAGTCAAGATTTTGAATGACTATAAAGTAAAAGATTATCAAATACAAAAGATAGGAACAAAAGGAGACCATGTTTCTATAAAAACTAGCCCTATTCCTGATGAAACCAGAATTGCTATAATAAAAGAGATCGAGAAGAAGTATAACCTTACAGAAAGTGATCTTATTATGTCTCAGCAGGTTGGTCCTTCATTAGGTGCTGAGATAAGGTCAGGAATGATACTAGCGCTTATTGTAGCTTCGGTGGTAATGTTGACTTATTTGGGGATTAGGTTTAACTTTGAGATGAGTTTGGCAGCCGTTATAGGATTGCTGCACAATGTCCTGATACTCATTTCTGTGTATGCTATTTTCAAAATAACCGTGGACTCGCCTTTTATTGCAGCTCTTTTAACGGTATTCAGTTATTCTCTGCACGATACTATAGTTATCTTTGACAGGATTAGAGATAACCTTAAAATTATGAGAAGGTCTGATTATGCCGACATAGCTAATGTGAGTATCAATCAAACGCTGGTGAGGTCTATAAATGTCGTTTTGACAGTGCTTATAATGCTTCTTTTGATGTACTTCTTAGGACCCAAGGCATTAAAAGACTTTGCACTTCCGCTTCTCATAGGAATCGCATGGGGAGCTTATTCGTCAATATTTATTTCTACGCCTCTTTGGGTGCTTATAAAAAATAGAGAAAAGAGAAAAAAGGCTTCTACAAGGCCGGCTAAAGCTTGAGAATACTTATCACGAAATATAGTGGCAGGGGGACTCTTTAAAAGAGGTGCTCGTGCTGCTATATTTTTATTGAGGTGAAAAAATGAGGATTCCTCTGTTTTTGCGAAATAGAGAGATTTACAGAAGATACAGGGAAATTTTAAGGGTTCTTACCAAAAATGGATTCGGGTTTATAGTTGACATTCTTTCAAAGGGTGGACGCGTGCCTTTTTACCTGTTAAGAGGGCATGATGCAATGGAAATTGGGGAAAGGATTAGAAATACTCTGGAAGAGTTGGGACCTACTTTTATAAAGCTAGGTCAAATCATAAGCACCAGAGCAGACCTCATTCCTCATGATATTCTGATAGAACTTTCAAAGCTTCAGGATGAGGTGGCTCCGGAGGATTTTGAGGCTATAAAAAGAGTTTTGGAAGAGGAATTAGGAAGAAGTGTTAATAAAGTCTTCAGTTATTTCGAAGAAACTCCTCTGGCATCTGCATCCATCGGGCAGGTTTACAGGGCAAGGACTAACGATGGCCATGAGGTTGTTGTTAAGGTTCAGAGGCCCCATGTGGATAAGAAGATACATGCGGACGTTTTGATTTTAAAAAACATTGCCAGAATTTTAAACGAAAGGATAGTTGATTCACCAGTAGATTTTGTAGAAATAGTAGAGGAGCTTACGGATTCTTTACTAAATGAACTTGACTATACTCAAGAGGGCAATAATGCGGATAGGTTTAGGGAAAATTTCAAGAATGAGGATTACATATACATACCGAAAGTTTACTGGAATTATACCACAAAGCGAGTACTCACAATGGAATATATAGATGGGATAAGCGTTAAGAACAAAGATGTGCTGAGAGATATGGGCTATGACCTTAAGAAGATTGCGAGGATGGGAGCCTGGTCAATATTTTTACAGGTTTACAAATTTGGCCTTTTCCACGGTGATATGCATCCGGGCAACATACTGATAACAAAGGAGGGCAAAATATCCTATGTGGATTTTGGAATTGTTGGATATTTAGATAAAGACTCAAGGGAGTTGCTGATAGAGCTTTTTAAGGCTTTTGCGGAAAATGACACAGAAGAAGTGATTGAACTTCTCTCCGATGTAGGAGCGATAAGAACCGATACTAATTTAAGAAACTTAAAGATTGACCTTGGTAAAATAATGAATTACTTCTTTACTACTCCTCTCAATAAGATAAGCATTAATGATTCTATGAAAAAGATAATGGAAGTTGTGTACAAGTATAAGCTTATGTTGCCCCCAGGTTTTACACTTTTATTAAAGACCATGGCTGCTGTAGAAGGGGTAGGCAGAGATTTAGACCCGGATTTTAGCATATCAGATGTGGCTAAGGATTTTATAAAAGAAATGTACCTCATGAAAATAGATGTGAAGGAGATTTTCAAAGAAAACTATAAGGACTTTCGCAAAGCTGTAATTGTACTAAAGAAACTTCCTTCAAGAGTCCAGAATATAATGAACAAACTCATAAAAGACGATATAAAAGTCAGGATAAATATCGACGAGAGTGAAAGTTTACGATATGACCTAAATATGATGGTAAACAAAGTAATCGTGAGTATAATAGCTTCTGCTTTGATTGTTGGCTCCTCCCTTATTTTGACCTATGGTGGTGGCTACAAAGTTTTTGGTTATAACGCCATAGGATTTTTCGGATATGTAATTGCTACTATGTTGAGCTTATGGGTGTTTTACAGGATATTCATAGTTGAAAGAAAGAAAAAATAGGTCTCTCAGGTGAGATAGATGGATAAAATTTATAGATGGGTCGTAAGAGAAAGGGATTTAAAGAGGATAGAGGAATTAAAGGTAAAGTACCATTTAGATGGAATTGTAGCGCAAATCCTTTCTTCAAGAGGAGTAAAAGGCGTTGAAGAATTTCTCATGCCTTCTTTAGATAGACTTATTCCTCCTTTTAAATTAAAGGGAGTGAAAGAAGCAAAAGGATTGATAGAGAAACACATAAAAGAAGACAGTTTGATTACTATTTACGGAGATTATGATGTGGATGGTATAACTTCTACATCTCTTTTATATCTTGCTTTAAAAGAATTAGGTGCTAAGGTGGACTACTACATTCCAGAGAGGCTATCAGAAGGGTATGGTATAAATGAGGAAGCTCTGGAGAAAATCGCCTATGAAGGTGCTAAACTTGTAATAACTGTTGATTGTGGAATTACTGCTTTAAAAGAAGTTGAAAAAGCGAAAAAGATGGGGCTAGATGTGATAATTACAGACCATCACAGCATTCCGGAGGAAATTCCAGAAGCAGATGTTGTCATAAATCCTCATTTACCTGGAGCTTATCCTTTTCCTGAGCTTGCAGGAGTCGGAGTAGCATTTAAGCTGGCTCAAGCCTTAATTGGAGAGCAAGCATTTGAATTTTTAGATTTAGTTGCTTTGGGGACAGTTGCCGATATTGTGCCTTTGATAGGTGAAAATAGAGTAATCGTAAAAGAAGGGCTAAAGAGGCTTAATAATACAGCAAACCTCGGTCTTAAGGCTTTAATTGAAATTGCAGGAATAGCGGGTCTACAACTCGATGAATACCATATAGGTTTTATAATAGCTCCAAGGCTTAATGCAGCGGGGCGGTTAAAAAGTGCAAAGGCGGCAGTTAGACTATTGATAACTTCTGATGAAAAAGAAGCACAGGATATAGCTAAATATCTAAACGAAGAGAATTTAAAAAGGCAGGCCATAGAAAATACTATCTTAAGAGAAGCTATAGAGAAAATAGAGAAAGAAGGATTGAAAGATGACAAGGTAATTGTCTTATGGCAGGAGGGATGGCATCCAGGAGTCATAGGAATAGTCTCTTCTAAGATAACCGAAATGTATAAAAGACCCTCCATCCTTATTGGGTTGTCAGGAGAAGAAGGAAAAGGATCGGGAAGAAGTGTAGAAGGTTTTAATATTTATAAAGCTTTGAATTACTGTAAGGACCTCCTTGTAAAATATGGTGGGCACGAAATGGCGGGGGGACTTACAATTCAAAAGGAAAATTTAAAGCTTTTCAAAGATAAAATAAACGAATACGCTGATAGGTTTGTAAAAGAAATAGACCTTGTTCCTGCTTTGAAGATAGATGCAGTCGTGAAAAAGGATAAGGTTGACTTGGAAATAGCCAAGAAAATACAGCAGTTAAAGCCTTTTGGAGTAGGCAATCCGAAGCCTTTACTTCTTTTTGAGGGGCTTACGATAGATAAAATTTTTGATATAAAGGACGGAAAGCATACAAAAATTCTGGCAAAAAAGGATGAAATGGTTTATGAACTTTTAATTTTTAATTCTTCTTCTCCCGGTTTAAAAATTTCTGAAGGAGATGTGATTGATGCAGTAGGAACATTAGAAATAAGCCATTGGAATGGCATTGAATCAGCGATTGTGAATGTGAAAGATATAAGGGTAAGATTTCCGCTATTTGCTTATTATAAAAATTTAAGCAAGTCTTTGATTTATAAAGAAGATTCCAAATTAAGGAATGAAAGTGAATTAAGAGCTAATATTGTAGACAGGAGAGGAATTGAGGATAAAAAAAGATATGTGCTTAATCTTCTTAGAAGCCCCAGAAAGACATTAATTTTAATTAACACAGAGATAGAATTTAGAACTTTAATCAAATATTTAAAGGAAGAAAAATTTTATAATTTTTCTGTTTCAGCTGGCTATTGTGAACAAGAAAATTTAATTTTATTTTCTCCACTTACATTGGAAAAATGCGATTTTTACGAAGACATAGTGATTTACGATATTCCATTTGGCAGAAAAGTTTTTTACGATGCCCTTTCAATTGGCAACAAAAGAGTACATCTTGTGTTTAATAAAAAAGACCTTTATAAAAATTTGAAAGTTTTTAATGAAATTCTGCCTACCAGAGAGGATTTTATAAAAATTTACAAGTTTATAGAAGAGGGAAACAAATTTTTCTTTAAAGGACATTTGAATCCCGAACTTAATTTAAATCCGGTGAAATTTGCAATTTGTCTAGAGGCCATGAAAGAAACGGGATTGATAAATGTTGAAGAACGTGATAATATTGTAATGTTGAGTAAAGGTTTTGTGCCAGAAAAAGTTAACTTGAAAGAGGCAGATATTTTGCAGAAATTCATTGAAGCAAAGAAAGAATTTTTAGATTTTGTTAAATTTGCTTTTAAGCCTAACTTCAGGGAGGTTTTAAAATGACACTCGACGACATAAAGGAAATGATTAGAGAAATACCGGATTTTCCTAAAAAGGGAATAAGATTTAAAGATATAACTCCTGTTTTAAAAGATGCCAAAGCTTTTAACTATTCTATAGAGATGCTTGCTAAGGCCTTAGAGGGGAGAAAATTTGACCTTATCGCAGCTCCGGAAGCGAGGGGATTCTTGTTTGGAGCACCTCTTGCTTTTCGCTTAGGAGTGGGATTTGTTCCGGTGAGAAAACCCGGAAAGTTACCTGCCGAAACCTTAAGCTACGAATACGAACTAGAGTACGGCCTGGATTCTCTTGAGATACACAAAGATGCGGTAGTTAAGGGGCAAAGGGTTGTGATAGTGGATGACCTTCTAGCTACAGGGGGAACTGTTTACGCTTCAGCCAAGCTTGTAGAAAGCTTGGGAGGCATAGTGGATTCTATTTTGTTTTTGACGGAACTGACATTTCTAGATGGTAGAAAAAAGCTTGACGGATATGATATAATTTCATTAATAAAGTTCTAAATATATTTAAAGTGGCATTTTGCCACTTTAAATTATAAGGTGTGATGACTGTGATAGAAAAAGTAATAAATAGAGTAAAACAATACATGGGGGAAAATGCAAATTTAGACCTTTTATATAAAGCCTACAACTTTGCAGTGAAAGCCCATGAGGGGCAGGTAAGGAATTCAGGGGAGCCTTACATTGTGCATCCCGTAGAAGTCGCTTATATTCTAGCTGATTTAGAATTAGACCTTACTACGATTGCTGCAGGGCTTTTGCATGACGTTATTGAGGATACAGGTGTTACTTATGACCAGCTAATGGGAGAATTTGGAAAAGAAATTGCTGACCTGGTAGATGGAGTTACCAAATTAGGGAAGATAGAGTATAAAAGCAAAGTTGAGCAACAGGCTGAAAACATGAGAAAGATGTTAATAGCGATGGCAAAAGATATAAGAGTAATATTAATAAAATTAGCCGACAGGCTTCACAACATGAGGACTTTAAAGTATTTGCCTCCTGATAAACAGAAAGAGAAGGCAGAGGAGACATTGGAAATTTATGCGCCTATAGCTCACAGACTTGGAATATCAAAGATAAAATGGGAATTGGAAGATCTGTGCTTAAGGTATCTTCACCCTGAGGAGTATTATGACTTAGTAGAAAAAGTTGCTGCTAAGAGAAAAGAGAGAGAGGAATTTATACAAAACATAATAGCTACTATCAAACAAAAATTAGATGAGATGGGCATACCTGCAGAAGTGGATGGACGTCCAAAGCATTTTTACAGCATATACAAAAAAATGAAGACTCAAAATAAAACTTTTGAAGAGATTTATGACCTTTTAGCTATAAGGATAATTGTAAATACGGTAAAAGACTGCTATGGCGTTTTGGGGATAGTGCATACTTTATGGAAACCGATTCCAGGGCGTTTTAAAGATTACATTGCCATGCCTAAGCCAAATATGTATCAATCCCTTCATACCACAGTCATAGGTCCTAAAGGAGAGCCTTTTGAGGTACAGATAAGGACGTGGGAGATGCATAAGACTGCTGAATACGGTATTGCGGCCCATTGGCGCTATAAAGAAGGGAAGACTACAGAAGACGATTTTGACAAGAAGCTTGTATGGTTAAGGCAGCTTTTAGAATGGCAAAAGGAATTGAAAGATCCTAAAGAATTTATGGAAACTTTGAAGATAGACCTTTTTACAGACGAAGTTTTTGTTTTTACTCCAAAAGGAGATGTCATCAGCTTGCCAGCAGGGTCTACTCCTATCGATTTTGCGTACAGCATACACACGGAAATAGGTCATAGGATGAATGGTGCCAAAGTAAATGGAAGAATAGTTCCTATAAATTATCAACTCAAAACAGGAGATATTGTGGAAATACTAGTAAGTCCTAACAAAGATAGAGGACCTAGTAGAGATTGGCTGCAGATTGTCAAGACTTCTCAGGCGAGAAATAAAATAAGGCAATGGTTTAAAAAAGAAAAAAGGGAAGAAAACATTGCTCGCGGAGAAGAAATGTTAGAAAAAGAGCTGCGGCGCCAGGGGATACAGCCTTCAATGATTAAAACAGAAATATGGGAAGAAGTGTTAAAAAAATTGAACATCCATACAATGGAAGACTTATACGCCACGATAGGTTATGGAGGGCTCACGCTAAACCAGGTAATTCCAAGAATTAAGGAGGAACTGAAAAAATCTCAGAAGAGTGTTGCTAAGGTCCAATCTCCAGCAAGAGAGGAAAGGAAGAAAGAAAAGAAAAATGGCGCTGGAGTCATTGTAAAGGGCGTTGACAATGTCATGGTAAGATTTGCAAAGTGTTGTTCCCCTGTGCCGGGAGATGAAATAGTTGGATATGTGACTAGAGGAAGAGGTATTTCCATTCATAGGAAAGATTGTCCGAATGTAAGAGACCTACTCTATGATAAAAACAGGATAGTGGAAGTAGAATGGGCACAGGATAGAAACATGGCCTATCAAGCTGATATTCAAATTATGGCGAATGATAAGTTTGGGCTTTTGACAGAAGTTACTGGAGTTTTGGCAGATGCTAAAATAAATGTAAAAGCTATAAACGCCAGGACTACTAGAGACAACATAGCCATTATAAATCTCACTTTGGAGATTACTTCAAAAGAGCAGTTAGAAAAGGTGATGAATCGCCTTAAGTCTCTGGAAGGAGTAATGGATGTATACAGATTAAGTGCATAGGGGTGATTTGGTGAGAGCTGTTGTACAAAGAGTAACTCGCGGAGAAGTGAGGGTAGACGGCGAAGTTGTGGGGGCTATAGGAAAAGGGTTTGTGGTCTTAGTGGGAATTGCTGAAGATGACACGGAAGAAGATATAGCTTATATGGCAGACAAACTGGTGAATTTGAGGGTTTTTGAAGATGAAGAGGGAAAAATGAATTTATCCCTTCTTGATGTGGGAGGAGAAATGCTTTTGGTTTCTCAATTTACCCTTATGGGAGATGTGAGAAAGGGTAGAAGGCCCAGTTTTACTTCCGCAAAAAAACCCGAGGAAGCTCTCCTTTATTTCAATAAGCTCGTGGAAGAGGTCAGAAAAAAAGGAGTAAAAGTGGAAACTGGTAAATTTCAAGCTATGATGAAGGTATTGATTGAAAATGATGGGCCAGTTACTATTTTGATTGACTCAAAAAAATTATTTTAAGTGGAGCTGAGACCTATGGAAGTAAAACGATACGTAGCAGGACCTTATGGAGCAAATTTGTACATTGTCTGGGATAGAGATACAAAAGAAGGGATAGTAATAGACCCTGGAGAAGTGTATGAAGAAGTGAAGAACTATATAAAAGAAAACGACATAAAAGTAAAGTATATACTTCTTACTCACGGGCATTTTGACCATATAGGCGGATTAGAAGAAATGAGAGCCTTCACGGGAGGAAAAGTTGCGATTTCGGAAGAAGATGCTCCGATGCTTTTAGATTCTTCCCAGAATTTATCAGAGCTGGTCTTTAAAAAGGTGATTTGCTCACCAGCTGATATAATTCTAAAAGATAAAGACGTACTAGGCTTCGGAAATTATTATGTAGAAGTTATCTCTACACCAGGGCACACTAAAGGGAGTGTATGCTTTAAGATTGGAGATGTATGCTTTACAGGGGATACTTTATTCAGGGGTTCTATAGGAAGACACGATTTTCCTGGAGGAAATTTTGAGACTCTCATGGCTTCAATAAAAGAAAAGCTTTTAACTTTAAAAGATGAAACAGTGATATACCCGGGCCATGGGGATTTTTCCACAATAGGAAGAGAAAAGAGACTCAATATGTTTTTAAAAAATTTAGAATAAAAAGCAAGGGGAATTTATTCCCTTGCTTTTTATTCATATCTTAATGCTACTATTGGATCTAGTTTTGCTGCTTTTTGAGCAGGGTATATTCCAAAGAATATTCCAACTGCGGTGGAGAAGAAGAAAGCGATAAGTATCGCGTTTATTGAAATAATTGGTTTTATATCGATAAAGGGGCCTACGATATTAGCTAAGAGGTATCCTAGCAAAATTCCTATTGCTCCCCCTATAAGGGATATGGTAACAGACTCTATCAAAAACTGTATCATTATATCTTTTCTCCTTGCACCTACTGCCTTTCTTATCCCTATTTCTTTGGTGCGTTCAGTTACAGAGACAAGCATTATATTCATAATTCCTATTCCGCCTACTATAAGAGAGATTCCTGCAATCGCACCTATCACGGTTGTAAATATTCCAAGGATTCTATTAAATTCTTCTAAAAAACTTATAAGATTTTCTGTCTTGTATTTGTCTTTGTTGTGGTGCAATGATTCTATTAAACGCACTGCCTGGGAAGAAGCTTCTTCTAATTGGCTTTGGTCGTAAGTCATTACATAAATTTGAGATATGTTTATGTCAGGGAAAATTTTTTGTGCGTAAGTTATAGGAATTGCAGCGATTATGGGTATTTGATCAGCTATTGATCCACCTAAGCTTTTTAAATTTCCACTGTCTATGACGCCAATTATCTTCGCTGTATCAAAATAATAATAGGTGCCTATTTTAATACTCTTTCCTACACAGTCTTCATAACCAAACAGTTCTATAGCTGAGTCTTTATCAATGAGTATTACATTTCTTCCTAATAAGATGTCCTTTTCATTTAGGAATCTTCCATGAATTACTTTGAGGCTGGAAATATTGCCATAGTCAAAGTCTGTTCCTATGAAAAGAGCCCTTTTAATGTATTTTTCAGTTTTAGCAAGTCCCATTTTTTCTGCTACTGGTGCAGCGTATTTTACAGAAGGCAATCTTTTTCTTATCATTTCTACATCTCTTAAGGTTAACCTATCGCTCTCTCGAATGTCCACGTCGTTTCTCATTTTTATAGAAAATACATTTACGCCTATTTTTTCAAACTCTCCTAATATTGCCTTTTGCCCTCCTGCTCCCAAAGACACAATTGTTATCACAGAAGCGATTCCTATTATGATACCCAACATTGTTAGGAAAGTTCTGAGCTTATTACTTAAGATACTTTCAATGGCTACTTTAAAGGCTTCCCAGATATACATTATTCTCACCTGTCAATAAGTTATTCTATTTGAAACCAAACTGTCTTCTACAATGAGCCCATCTCTTAAGCGAACTATTCTTTTTGCATGATTTGCAATGTCTTGTTCATGTGTGACCATGATAATTGTAGTACCTGCTTCGTTTAATTGGTGGAAAATCTTCATTATCTCAATGCTGGAAGCTGTATCGAGGTTTCCTGTAGGTTCATCTGCCAGAAGAAAAGAAGGGTTCATCACTATGGCTCGGGCGATTGCAACTCTTTGCTGCTGACCGCCAGAGAGTTCATTAGGCTTGTGATAAATTCTATCAGATAGCCCTACTATTTCTAATGCTTTTAGTGCCCTTTCTCTTCTTTCTCTTGATGGTATTTTTGCGTATAACATTGGAAGTTCTACATTTGCCAGCGCGTTTAATCTGTGCAAGAGATTGAAAGATTGGAACACGAAACCTATCTGACGGTTTCTTAAATAAGCCAACTGGTCATCGCTTAAAGTAGAGACCTCTACTCCATTTAGTTTATAGCTTCCAGCAGTTGGCCTATCTAAAAGTCCAATTATATTCATTAGAGTGGATTTGCCAGAGCCTGAAGGCCCTACTATTGCCACGTATTCTCCTTTGTCTATTTTTAGGGATACTCCTTTTAATGCTTCTACTTGCACTTTTCCGAGGCTGTAGACTTTTTTTATTCCTTCAAGCTCTACCATCATTCTTTACCGCCTTTCGTCATTACTTTCACTCCATCCTTTATGGCAGCGCTCGGATTTAGTATGACTTTATCGCCCACATTTACTCCATCTAAAATCTCCGTTTCAAGGTCAGAGACAAGGCCTGTTTTTACTCTCTTTTGCTTTGCTATTCCATTTTCAACAACATATACGAATTCATTGCCATTTTTATCAGTTACGATAGCTTCCGAAGGAATTTTTATTGTGTCTTTCTTTTCTCCAATCTTTATGTCTACATCTACTTTGAATCCAGGTTTTATTGTGCCATCGTTATTTAGAATATCTATATAGACTTTGACTACGCTGTCTCCACCTGTTTGACTCATCACTTTGGAAGCGGTAGGACTTATTTTATTCACTTTTCCTTCAAAAGTCTTGCCTGCAAAGTGTATGTAAGCTTGCTGTCCTTCGCTTAAGCTTACTGCGTCATAAGGGTTTACATCTAACACTACTTGCAAATTTTGCAAATCTTCTACTGTTATTGCGGGGAACTGGGTTGAAGTGAAATAATTATTTTCTTTTGCGTTTAAAGAAGTTACCGTTCCATCAAAGTCAGCTGTCACGTATTTTTGCATTTTGTTCATGTTCTGCTGTATGCTTTTTAAGTTTAACTCAGCAATTTCTACCTGCTTTTCCTGAAGCTTAATCTGGTCATCAAGGCTTAAAGAGGAAGTAGGCTGTTGAAACTGTGCTTGAGTCTGATGAGGTATTGACTGCTCTGAAGCGGGAGCTTGCTGTTGTGAAGAAGGAGTTGGAATTTGACTTTGTTCAGCTTGTTTCTGCTTTAAATTTTTTAATGCCTCCAGCTGTATTTGCGCCATTTCCAGTTGCTTTTTTGCAATTTGGTATTGAATAGAAAGGTCCTGCGTTTCTAACTCTAAAAGTCTATCCCCTTTTTTTACTTGATCACCGACAGAAACATACACTTTTAAGACTTTTGTAGGTGAAAATATGTAAAATTCCTGTTTAGACTTTGATTCTACTACGCCACTGGTAGAGAAAAGAGAAACGAGGTCTCCTTTTTCCACCTTAGAAACAGTGACTTCGACTGCAGAGCCTGCCTCTTTGTTCTTTACAGAGATAAAGTAGATAGAAGCTACCACAATAATTAAAACTACAATCCAAATCCAGATACTTTTTTTATTTTCCATAGACACCACCTTTGATTTTTATAATCCCTCTTTAATCTTTTGGAGGATGCTTTTTAAGGCCTCTATCTCTTCAGGCGAAAGTTTACTAAATATCGGTTCTAATACTTTTTTTCTAAATTCTACTAAATGTTCGTGTATATTTTCTCCCTTTTCTGTAAGAGAAATTTGGACCTTGCGCCTATCATCAATGTCCAAATCCCTTTTCACCAATCCCTTTTCTACCAGTTTATCGACTATTGTTGTCAGAGTGCTTGGAGATATTCCGAGTTCAGAGGCTACATCTTTCATGTACATCGGAGTATGTTTATTTTCGCTTAGCACCATTATCACTTGCTGTTCGCCTAAAGTTAAATTTTCTTGAAGTTCAGAAAGGTTATTTGCCCTTAATTGGTTGTTGAGTTTCTGGCGTATTGTTCGCAAGAGGTCATACAATAGTTTGCTATCTTCTTCCTTTAACATGAACCTTCACCTCAAAAATATTTCGTATATCAAAATATTAGTTCATCGAAATTGTTTTGTCAAGATGGAGATAGTGTAAAATTTCAGTAGGTGATGAAGCAGGAAAATGGGGTATGGATGTAG
>NZ_JBNATX010000033.1:0-21009 GCF_049701115.1 Caldanaerobacter sp.
GTAACCCCATTTCCTTCTTCTCAATAAAAACACCTCCCCTACATTTTATGTAGAGGAGGTGTTTTTACTTACTCTTTTTTATCATTTCAGAAAATTCTACTTCCGTCATAACCCTTATACCTGCCCGTTTTAAAATCCTAGTAGTTATTCCATCACCTTCAATCAATTTCCCAGAAAAAGTCCCATCGTATATCTGTCCACAGCCACAGGAAGGACTTTTGGCTTTAAAAATCGCTTCTTTTATACCATAAAGCTCAGCTATCTTTAAACTCTCATAAGCTCCTCTGTAAAAATTCTCTGTTACTTCCTCCCCTTTAATGTTGTAAACTTTATCTCCCCTTATCTCAGAAGGGAGCCTGGGAGTTGGAAGTCCTCCCAACTGCTCAGGACAAACCAGTATCGCTTTACCTTCTTTTACAAGCTTCTTTATTTCCTCTCTTTCATTATTACTTCCATCGTATTTGCAGTTTACTCCTGCCAGACAAGCACTTACAAGATACATAAATTACCTCCTCATCTACTTTCCAATTCCACAATGGTCACTCCATCTCCACCTTCCCCATAGCCGCCCAACCTGAAGGATTTAACGTGTTTGTTTGTTTTTAAAAATTTGGATATTCCTGTTCTTAGAACACCCGTACCTCTGCCATGTATTATAGTTACCTGGTTAAGTCCTGCCAAATAGGCATCATCAATATATTTCTCTACCTCAAGAAGAGCATCATCCAATGTCATCCCTCTCACATCAAGATGACTGCTTATCACCTTAGCTTTTTCGTTTATAAATTTACTGTAACCTTTTTTCACTTCTTCCTGTTCCTGCTCTTCTTTAACTCTCAAATTGCTTATATGGACTGTCATCTTCAGAATTCCCGCCTGCACTTCAACATTCCCTGATGCATCCGGTGGAGAAAGGACAATTCCATTTTGGTCTAACGGAACAATATAAACAGACTGCCCGGCTTTTAAAGAATCAGGAATTTTGCCATAAGAAACTTCCTTGGGTGTTAAAATCTCTCCTTCTAACTCTTCTAGATTTTTCTTTATCTTTTCTCTGACTTCTTGTATCGCTCTGTCTTTGTTTTTTTCTTTCTCTTCAGCTTCTTTTATCCTCTTTATTATCTCCTCTGCAGTATGTTTTGCTTCTTTAATTATCTCCCTAGCTTTTTCTTTTGCCTCTTTCAATATTTTATCTTTTTGAGATTCGAGCTTTCTTTTCTCCTTTTCTAATTCTTCTTTTAAGACTTCCACTTCTTTTTTTAGCCTTTCTACTTCCTGATAAGCATTTTCTAGATCTTTTCTTTTTTCTTCCACATCTTTAATGACATCCTCAAACCTTATGGCCTCACCAGATATGTAGCTCTTGGCATTTTCAATTATTTCCTCTGAAAGCCCAAGCCTTCTTGAAATCTCAAAAGCATTGCTCCTTCCAGGAATGCCTATTATAAGTTTGTAGGTAGGTCGTAAAGTCTCCACATCAAACTCGACGCTGGCATTTTCTACACCCTTGGTCTTCAGGGCGTACTGCTTGAGCTCACTGTAATGGGTGGTGGCTATTGTCCTGCATCCTGTCCTGTGGAGAAAGTCCAAGATGCTCATAGCAAGTGCAGAACCTTCAAGAGGGTCAGTCCCTGCCCCCAACTCATCCAAAAGCACCAAAGAATTCTTATTGACCTTTTTAAGAATACTCACTATATTTGTCATGTGAGAAGAAAAGGTGCTCAAACTTTGCTCAATGCTCTGCTCATCGCCTATGTCCACAAAGACATCTTCGAATATGGAAATCTGGGATTTCTCTTCTGCAGGAATAAATATTCCTGCCATCGCCATTAAGGTCAACAGACCTACTGTTTTTAAGGTAACAGTTTTACCTCCTGTGTTAGGACCTGTAATTACCAAGGTAGTAAACTCTCTTCCTATATGTATGTCTATTGGAACGACTTTCTCAGGGTCTATCAAAGGATGGCGCGCTTTTTTGAGATTTACATACCCTGAAGTATTTAGTTCAGGCCTTGAAGCTTTTATCTTTATTGAATAACGGGCTTTTGCAAATAGGAAATCCAGTTCAGATACCAATTCGACGTTTTTCAAAATAGCTTCAGCATTCTTTTTAATCTCTTGAGAAAGTTCAAAAAGTATCCTTTCTATCTCCTTCTGCTCCTTTAATTCTAACTCCCTCAATTCATTGTTTAAATCTACTACTTGGATAGGCTCGATGAACAAAGTAGCCCCTGTGGAAGACTGGTCGTGTATTATGCCTTTAAACACATTCCTGTATTCCTGTTTTACTGGCACGACATATCTTCCCTGTCTCATTGTTATTATTGGCTCTTGAAGTTCTTTTTGCCTTGTAGAAATTATAGAATTTAAAGTAGATTTTATCTTCTCATTTATTGATGCCTTCTGCCTCCTTATTGCTTTCAAAACCGGAGAGGCTTCATCTGAGATCTCATCTTCAGAAATCACCGTATTCTCAATCTTCTCCTTTAAACTTTTTAGAGGAACAAGCCTTTTATCAAATTCTTTAAGCAATAAAAAGTCTTCCCTGTCATACAGCGATTTAAAGTGGGCCTTGACTTCCTCCACAAGGCTGAGGAAATTTTCAATACCTAAAAGTTCCCTGTTGTAAAGAATATAATCAATCTGCGCTTTTTTCACATGCTCTCTTATGTCTTGAAAAGAAAACGATATATCCCCATAGGAATAGATAAATTTCACTGCCTCATTGAGCAAGTCTAATTCAAATTCTATTGCCTTTAAATCTTTTTTTATCTCTATGTCAAAAACTTTTTCTCTCCCAAGCTCTGAGTCGCATTCATTCGCAATTAGCCTAATTATTTTGTCAAACTCAAGGCTTTTTAAAGTTTTTTCCCTCATTCCCTTCATGACTACAAAACTCCTCTGTAAAAATGTCCTTTGGTATAATTTCCCTCTGGAACTTCAATTCTTTCTCCTTCTAATGCTTTTATATGCATTTGTAAAATTTTTTCTATTTCCTCATCCTCTTCTATTGTATCATTTATTCTGAGAAAAGAAAGGCCGGATTTCTTCAGCTCTTCCATGTGATTCGCCATAAAGAGCACATCGCCATTTAAAATCTGAATCCTGCAAAAACCATTGTTCTTTATAGGCATCAATTTACCTTTCCTATCTTTAAGAAAATAGTAACCCTTTTCGCATTTTGCCCTGTCACAACCCACTAAATTTCTTATAGGGCAGTGTTCCGTAGTCATAAGAGGAAGGTGACCGTATATTACTGCCTCAAACTTTATATCGCTCCTTTTTGCAATGTCTTTCATCTGCTCAAGCGTAAGTTCATAAGAAAGGGTCACAGCATAAGCATTAAAATACTCTACAGCAAGGCTGTTGAAAACATTAAGGGGGTAATCGATAAAAAGTCTAAAACCACTGTTTTTTAATATATGATAAAGTCCCAAATTGGAAACAAGGACATTCCTTATATCCAATTCTCTTAAAAGCTGCAATTGCCTTTCAATATCTTTCATCTCTTCTCTTAAAATTGAAGGAAAAGCAGCAACAAGTACAATATCTTTTCCCTCCAGCAATTTGACTGCTTCTTTTAAGATACTTTCATTGAGTTTGTAATCAAAATAAACATACGGTATCCCCAGAGATGATGCAATTTCTAGATGATTTAATTTATCAGTGTAGAAAGTCAAAACTGGACTTTCACTCTTTTCCCTTCCCTCTGGAAGCTTAACTTTTTTCTGTAGCTTTTCCCTTTGATAGAAAGCCAATTTCTTTAACTTTAATTCATCTATTGCCTTCCTTCTGGTCTCCTTAATATCCTTTACAGGCATGAAAAGCCCTTTATCTAAGCTTACAAATACCTTCTCAGGGTAAAAAGGCGTATCGCCAATCTGAGACAACTTGTCCTTTAGAAAATCCTCTTCTATAGAAACCTTTTTAGCTGGTTCAGCAACCCTTTCACTCTTCGCTTCTCCAGAGAAAACTCCATCTTCTACTCTAACTACAAAAGGCATCTCTTTTTTCAATTCTGCGTAAATTTTCACAGGAACCTTTTTCTCTGGCAAATTTTTTAAACTTTCATTTAAAAGGTAATCGTACGTTTTATTCAAAATATCTTTTTCTTTGGGGTAAAAATCCAAATAGAGGGTCACTATCTCCCCTTTAAAAGCCACATCTACTTTCTGCCCATTTTTTATGATTTCCTGTATCCTGTGCCCTTTTTCTCCCTTTGAATCAGAAATCCCATCACCTTTTCTTATGTCCTGAAGAAGCCTTACTTTTACTTCTCTTCCTTTGGTTTTTACTACCTCCGCAACAGGTACTCCTATATTCTTAGGAGTAACATAGCTCATCTTGGAAGGCTTTTTTTCAAACAAATACCCCGTAGAAAAACCTCTATTGAAGACTTTAGCCATTTCTTCCATGTATTTAGTGCTGTCAAAAGCTCTCCCTTCGTAATAACTGTTTATGGCTTCTCTGTAAGCTTTCACGACAGAAGCGACGTATTCCGGACTTTTCATCCTTCCCTCAATCTTAAAAGAAGACACGCCTGCTTCAATAAGGAGAGGTATATGTTCAATTGTGCACAAATCCACCATACTCAGAAGGTGCAAATTCTCTTTTAAAATATTCCCATGCTTGCTGACCAAAGAATACTTCAAACGGCAGGGTTGAGCACATCTCCCTCTGTTGCCACTTCTCCCTCCTATGAGGCTGCTCATAAAGCACTGACCTGAATAGCTGACACACATCGCCCCGTGAACAAAAACTTCTACATCTATAGGAGAATTGGAAGCAATATGTCTTATTTCTTCGAGAGTTAATTCTCTTGATAAAATAACCCTAGACACACCTCTTTCAGCTAATTCCCGCACGCCTTCCAGGTTATGTACTGTCATCTGCGTACTGGCGTGCACTTTAAAATCCGGATAATTTTCTCTTAGAAATTTGAGCACTCCTAAATCTTGCACTATAACAGCATCTACCCCAATTGAGTATAAAAAGTCAATGTACTCTACAAGTTTATCCATTTCTTCGTTTAGTATCAGAGTGTTGACAGTCACATAAATCTTAACATCCCTCAAATGACAAAACTCTAACGCCTTCTCAAGGTCCTCATAATCAAAATTAGGGGCATAAGCTCTTGCCCCAAAATTCTTGCCTCCTAAATAAACGGCATCACAGCCTGCATTTACAGCATTTAAAAGCGCATTATAATCCCCTGCCGGTGCCAATAGTTCAACCCTTTTCATCCAACCACCTTTACTTTTCTTGGTCAAATGTTTCTAAAAACTGCCTGAACTCTTCTTCTGTCTCCAAAAGTTTATTTACACTATTTTCTAGCTCTTGTTCCAGCTCTTTTATCCGCCTATTTTTTTCTTCTAATTCTGTCTTCAATGAAAGCAGCTCTTTTTTTATTGCATTGTTTTCCTCCTTAGACATGAAAAGCTCATCGGCAATGTTCAAAGAAGCAAGCAAGAACAGCTGAACCTGTGAAAGATTTTTATGGCTCTGCATCAATTCTTTAATTACATTGTCTACATAATTTGCAAGTTTTATTACATGCTCTTCAGGATAATCGGACTTTAAAATATACTCATTGCCATTAATCGTTACACTAACCCTGTTTAACTCCACAGAAACATCCCCTTAATCCTTTGTTATTCTATTAATTTCTACATAAAAAGCAATTTTCCTTCTTTTTTTACCTCAATTTAGCCCCCAATTTTTCCTCCAAAGCCTTAACTATCCTAGCATGGACTTCATTGACTTCTTCATCGGTCAAGGTTTTCTCATAAGACCTGTACCAGATGGAAAAGGCGACGCTCTTCTTTCCTTCAGGGATGTTGGGTCCTTTGTAAACATCAAACAGGGCAGTTTTTTCTACAAACCCTCTGCCGGTCTCTTTTATTACTTTTTCAACTTCAGCCACAAACAAATCCTCATCTACGACCACTGCGATATCCCTTTCAACGGCAGGGTATTTGGGAAGCGGGTTGTACTTTCTATCTACATTAGCAAATTTTATGATTTTATCCAAATTCAACTCTCCCGCATACACTCTCACAGGTAAGTCATAATTTTCCAAAACATCCGGATGAACTTCTCCAAAGACACCTAATACTTCTTCTCCAAAGAGTATTTTCGCTGACCTTCCAGGATGATAAGAAGGTTCCTCTGCCCTCACATATTCTACATCAACAATCCCCATCACTTCAAGCAGTTCTTCAATTACTCCTTTTATGGTGTAAAAGTCCACTTCCTTGCCGTACATTCCCAGAGAAATAGTCTTTACCTCTTCAGGCAGTTCCTTCAAAGGCAACTCTTTTGGTAAAAATACCCTTGAGATTTCAAAAGCCTTAAATTCTCCCACTTTTCTGCTGTAATTGGTATAAGCCACATTTAGCATAAAAGGCAAAAGTGTAGTCCTCATAAGGCTTTGCTCTTCGCCAAGGGGATTTATTATCTTGACAGCTTTCCTCAAAACGCTGTCTTTAGGAACATTTATTCTGTCTAAATCCCTCTCTCCCATAAATGACATTGTGACAATCTCATTTAGTCCACAGGCCAGCAATACTTCTCTCGCCTTTTCTTCAAGCTGCTGCTCTTTTGTGAGAGAACCTAAAGTGGTCTGAGCATTTTTCATCAGACTATCTGCAATATTATTGTAACCGTACAGCCTAGCTATTTCTTCTGCAATATCTGCCTCCATAGTCACATCTTTTCTGAAGTGAGGAACTTTTATTTCAAGCTCTTCTCCTTTTTCAACTACTTCAAATTCTAAAGACCTTAAGATCTCAATCATTTCAGAGGTAGCTAAATTTGTGCCCAAAAATTTATTTATCCTATCAGGTCTTACAGTCAATACTGTTCTTTCCATTGGCTTAGGATATTCATCAACAATCCCTTTTAATACCTCTCCACCGCAGTACTTTTCCATGAGCTGGGCTGCTCTCTCACAGGCAAGAACTGTAATTTCTGGGTCTAGCCCTTTTTCAAACCTCGCTGAAGCCTCGCTTCTAAGACCCAGCTTTTTAGAGGTATGCCTTATATTGCTGCCTTTGAAATTGGCACTCTCTATGAGTATATTCACAGTGGAATCCGTTATTTCTGTGTTCTCTCCTCCCATTACTCCTGCAAGGCCTATTGCCTTTTCTTCGTCCGCTATCACAAGCATTGAACTATCTAAAATCCTCTCTTTCCCGTCTAGAGTAACCAATTTTTCTCCGTCTCTTGCCCTTCTCACAATTATGTGTTTATTCTTTACTTTGTCCAAATCAAAAGCGTGCAGAGGCTGCCCCAGCTCCAGCATCACATAGTTAGTCACATCTACTACGTTGTTTATAGGCCTTATACCTGCTTTTAGAAGCCTTACCTGCATCCAGATGGGGGAAGGACCTATTTTAACATTTTTGACAACCCTCGCAACGTACCTGTAACAAAGGTCCGGCGCCTCTATAGTCACCCTGGCAGGATTGGCCTCCTCCACTTCTGTAACTCTGATTTCTGGCATTCTGAAAGATTTCCTGAAAGTTGCCGCAGTCTCTCTCGCAATTCCAACTACAGATAGACAGTCGGGGCGATTTGGCGTTATCTCAAATTCTAAAACATCATCTTTAAGCTGCAATGCCTCGTTTATGTCCATCCCAAGAGGAAGTGGAGGCAAGATGAATATCCCGTTTCTCTGATACTCAGGCAGCAGGCTCTCATCAAGCCCCAGCTCTTCCGCAGAACACATCATGCCCTGAGAGTCTACTCCTCTTAATTTACTTCTTTTTATCTTTACTCCGCCCGGAAGAGTAGCACCGTGCAATGCTACCGGTATGTAGTCCCCTGCCTTTATATTTTCTGCCCCTGTCACAATTTGCAATTTTTCACTTCCAATGTCCACAATCCCAACCCACAATTTATCTGCATTAGGGTGTTTATCTAAAGATAAGATACGTCCCACAACTACATTGGAAATTTCTTTACCGTAACTTTTTATCCCTTCCACTTTAGAACCAGACATGGTCAGTCCTTCGGCTATTGTCTTAGCATCTTCATCTATGTCTACAAATTCCTTCAACCAAGAAAGAGATACTAACATAAGCTCACCCCTTAAAATTGTTCTATGAATCTCATGTCATTTTCAAATAATAATCTCAAATCTTCTATCCCATATTTTAACATCGCTATCCTGTCTATTCCCAACCCAAAGGCAAAACCGGTATACTTCTCAGGGTCAATTCCTGACATCCTTAAGACATTAGGATGGACCATGCCTGCACCTAAAATCTCAATCCAGCCGGTGTAGCCGCACACACGGCATCCCTTACCGCCACAAGCAAAACAGCTTACATCCATTTCTGCACTAGGCTCTGTGAAGGGGAAAAAGTGGGGCCTAAATTTTGTCCGGGTACTCTCCCCGAAAAACTTTTTAGCAAATACGTTTAAAACCCCTTTCAAATCTCCCATTGTGATGCCCTCATCTACCACTAAACCCTCCATCTGATGGAATACAGGAGAATGCGTTGCGTCTATGTCATCAGACCTGTAGACTCTGCCGGGCGAAATAACTCTTATAGGTGGTTTGGTCTTTTCCATAGTCCTCACTTGAACTGGAGAAGTTTGCGTCCTCAAAAGTATATCAGAAGTTATGTAAAAAGTATCCTGCAAGTCGCGAGCCGGATGGTCTTCCGGAGTGTTCAAAGCTTCAAAATTGTAGTAAGCAAGCTCTACTTCTGGCCCTTCTGCAATAGAAAAACCTAGGCCCAGAAAAATTCTTTTAATTTCATCCATCACAAGAGTAATAGGATGCCTATGCCCGTATTTGTAAGGCTTGCCTGGCATAGTAATGTCTATGTACTCTTCTTTTATCTTTCTTTCCTTTTCTTCTTTGGCAATTTTTTCTCTTCTCTCCAAAATCATATTCTCTATTTTTTCTCTCACATCATTGGCTAACTGCCCTATCACTGGCCTTTCTTCAGGGCTTAAACTTCCCATCCCTCTCAAAATTTGCGTAAGCTCGCCCTTTTTCCCTAAATATTTAACTCTTAAGCTCTCAATTTCCTGAAAGCTTTTTGCCTCAAGAATCTCTTCTTCCGCTCTTTTAGCAAGCTTTTTTATTAAATCCTTCATCCTTTATTCAACCCCTTTTCCTTTGATTATAAAATAAAAAATCCTCCGTCATAGGACGAAGAATTCCGCGGTACCACCTATCTTAACACCTCTTAAAGGTGTTCCCTCATTTCAGATAACGGTCTCCCGGCAATGCCTACTATTGGTTCAGCACGCTGCTCCGGAGGGAACTTCCATTATCTACCTGTCAATGGCGCTCTCAGTCTTCGGCGCCATCTCCCTGTGACCCTCGATAATGTACTTTACTCCTTCATCGCATTTAGCTGTTTTTTTTAGATTATACCATCTCATTTATTTTTTATCAACCTCTGCCTTTGAGATTCGTATAAAAATATCGCTGCTGCTATAGAAACATTTAACGACTCCGCCTTTCCTGTCATAGGAATTTTTATAAAATCATCCACGCAGGATAAAGAGCTAACTCCCCTTGCTTCATTCCCCAAAACGAAAGCAACCCCTTCTTTTAAATCAAATTCATGCACAAAACTCTCTGCTTTAAGGTGGGTTGCAAACACTTTAATACCCTTTTCCTTCAGTTTAAATAAAACATCCTCGGAAGTCGCAACCACGGGAATGTGGAAAATAGATCCCATAGAAGCTCTCAAAACCTTGGGGTTATATATGTCAACAGAATTATTTATTGTAAAGACAGCATCAACCCCAAAAGCATCAGCTGTTCTTATGATTGTCCCAAGATTGCCCGGATCCTGAATATTATCCGCTACAATGAATACACCCTCTTCTTTTATTAAATCCTCTACTCTAAACTCTGGCATTCTCACAACCGCCATTACTTTTTGAGGGGTCACTGTATCGCTTATTTTTTTAAAAAGACCATCTTTAATGCGTATAAGTTTAAAATTTCCTCTATAGTCGAGGTTCACATGTTCTCCTACTATCACATATTCAACTTTAAAACGACTATTCAAAGCTTCTTTTACACTATTTACACCTTCGACAAAAAATAATCCCTCTTCATATCTCCCCTTTTTCTCTCTGAGCTTTTTTATCTTTTTTATCAAACTATTATCTTCACTCGTTATTAGCATGCCTACCACTTCTTTTATATTAAAGCAAAAGGCCACATAAAATTGGCCTTATGCGTTTAAATGCTGTTTTGCTATGTTGACTAACTCTGCAAACCCCTTTTCATCCTTTATAGCCATTTCTGAAAGCATTTTTCTATTGATTTCTATACCAGCTTTTTTGAGGCCATTTATAAACCTGCTATAAGAGATGCCATGAGCTCTAGCAGCAGCGTTGATTCTAGTAATCCAGAGCCTTCTGAAGTCCCTTTTCCTCAATTTTCTTCCGATGTACGCATACATTAAAGACTTCATTACGGCTTGATTAGCAACTCTGAAGAGTTTGCTCTTTGCACCCCAATATCCTTTTGCAAGTTTTAAAATTTTTTTATGCCTTCTCCTTGTTACTTTTCCAGATTTTACTCTAGCCATTTTTAAAACCTCCTAATTTTATGAATATGGTAAAAGTTTTTTAATAGTCTTAGCACTTGTCCCTTCCAGATACGTAGCTTTTCTTAATCTTCTCTTCCTTTTTGCATTCTTATGAGTCAAAAGGTGACTCTTATAAGCCTTCATTCTTTTCACTTTGCCTGATTTTAATACCTTAAATCTCTTCGCTGCTCCTCTATGGGTTTTCATTTTCATTTTTGCCATAGTTATCCTCCTCTTCTACTGTTTTTTAGGTGCTATTACCATCATCATATTGCGCCCATCCATGCTCGGCTCTTTTTCTATACTGCCGTATTCTCTCAATTCCTCGGCAAAACGCTTCAAAAGATCCTCTGCCAAGGAGGTGTGGGCAGCTTCTCTTCCCCTAAATCTTATGGTAACCTTCACCTTGTCCCCATCTTTTAAAAACTTAATAGCACTTTTTAATTTGACTCCAAAGTCATGATCTTCTATGTTAGGAGTCATTCTTATCTCTTTCACATTTATTATCTTTTGTTTCTTTTTTGCTTCTTTTTCTCTCTTGCTGAGCTCATATCTAAATTTGCCAAAATCCATTAACTTGCAAACAGGGGGATTGGCATTGGGTACAATCTTTACAAGGTCCAAATGCCTCTCCTGCGCAATTTTGTAAGCTTCCTTGGCAGACATTATTCCTATCTGCTTGCCATCCTGATCGATTAATCTGACCTCTTTATCCCTAATCTGCTCATTTACCTGAAAATCACGATGGTTAATAAATACACACCTCCTAAAAATTTTCAAAAATAAAAGCGGGTATACACCCGCTTCTTCCACTATGCCAATTTTACCTTGCTTGAAGAAACCTTTCTGCCTTGTGGCGAAAGGTGAGAAGCGGGCGCTTCTACTTACTTGCTTTTTTAGTTTATCACTATTTTATTTTTTTGTCAATAAATTTTAAAAACCCCAGACATATTCTTTATAAGCCTCATAGTTTCTTTTTACTTCTTCCATAGAATCTCCTCCGAATTTTTTTAAACACTCATCAGCAATAGCCCATGCACATACGGCTTCGATCACACAGGCTGCAGCTTCTACAGCAGTTACGTCTGACCTTTCATAAGCAGCTTTCGTCTTTTCCTTTGTAATCATGTCGACAGAGTCCAATGGTTTTAAAAGAGTAGGAATTGGTTTCATTGCAGCCCTTATTACAATAGGACTCCCATTCGAAATTCCTCCCTCAATTCCTCCAGCATTATTTGTTTTTCTATAAAAACCTCTATCCTTTTCGTAATATATCTCATCATGCACCATGGAACCAGGAAGTTTGGAAGCCTCAAATCCCAACCCAAATTCCACACCTTTTATTCCCTGCACACTCATAACATGATAAGCAAGAATTGCATCTAGCTTTCGATCCCATTGTGTATGACTCCCCAGGCCAACAGGTACACCCTCAATTACAACCTCTATTATCCCCCCCAGAGTATCTCCTTCTTTTTTCGCCCTTTCAATGAGTCTCTTCCACTTTTCTTCTCTTTTTGCCCCTCCAATCTCCAAAATCTTGCTTTTTAAGTATATATCCAACTCTTTTAAAAAAATCTTAGCAACACTTCCAACCGCCACCCTTACCGCCGTCTCCCTAGCACTAGCTCTTTCCAATATATTTCTTATATCTTTTTGGTTATACTTAATACAGCCGGGTAGGTCCGCGTGACCTGGACGGGGCTTTGTAACAGCAGGGATTTCCTTATCCTTCCAGTTTTTATAATCTCTATTTCTAATCTCCATTGCAAGAGGAGCACCAGTGGTCCTCCCATCTCTTATTCCGCTTATTATGTGTATTTTGTCTTTTTCAATAGCCATTCTTCCGCCTCTGCCATAGCCTTTTTGTCTTCTCTCAAGTTCTTTATTTATAAATTCTATGTCAATAAAAAGGTTTGAAGGAAGCCCTTCTATAATGGCAATCAAAGCTTCGCCATGGGATTCTCCAGCCGTAAGATATCTCATCTTATTCCCCCTATCCTTTCTTCTTCTTCAATTTTCTCCTCATAGGATGCCACTACAAAGTAAAGAAGACTTACAAGAATTCTCAGTGCGCCTGTAAACAACATAAAGGTAACATAACCCATCTTTGTATAAAGCCACATCCCAACAACAGGAGAAATAAAAGCAGCTATCTGGGTTATAAAAGTGAAAACCCCTATATAAGTCATTTTCTCCGATCCTGGAGGCAAAAGTTCTAAAAGCCAGTTTAATAAAAGCATGTTGTAGCCGCCTACCGCTATCCCACCAAAAAAGTCATAAACCGCCCCAACATATAAGTTCTTTGCTGTAGCCCACATGATAGGTATAAAGCCTATTAAAAGTGCGCTTAATGCTACAGCATATCCATTTCCCCTCTTATTTGACAAATCAGCCCACCTATAAAAAGCTATGATTGACCCTATCGACGATACAATAGTAAAGATACTCATCCAGGCGTTATTAGCGTGAAGATAATTGACTTTATAGATTGTAAAAATAGGCCATGCCATCATCCACACAAAATAATACAAAAAAGAAGTGGCATTAAAATAGATAAACTTTTTACTCTCAAACATATTTTTAAAAGCTTGAGCAAAATTGCTCTCTTCTTTTTTCTCCCTTTTGACTACGTGAAACCTTGAAAAATAGTAGGCTTCTATTAATCCAAATATAAAAGCCACAGTAAAAATAATTTGATAATTCCATGGAAATTTTATTATGTCAAGAAGCCAACCAGTAAGAAGCACCACTATCGTCCCTACAATAGTGGTCCAAAAGTTTCTATCCGCAAAAACCCTGCTTCTATACTCCTGAGGTATTAACTCGCTCATAAACGACTGCCAGCACATTCCAACAGTAACAGAAGGCAAGTTCATAAGTCCTACAAGCAATACCACCATCCATGGCTGAATATCTTTTCTAAACAAAGGAGCCAATGCCAATAAAAAATAAAATGTTCTCGCCACATATAAAGTCACGTAAGAGAACTTATGAACATTGTCTAGCCTGTTGATCAAATAGGTTACAGGAATAACTGAAATTACTACCATAAGGGCGGGAAGCGAATTTAAAAGAGAAACCTGAAAGTCATTTGCCCCCAATTTTATAGCATATATTCCAATAAAAGGATTTACCATATTAAAACCTATAGCCCAGGCTATTCCGTTAAAAAGGTTCATACGCACATTATGACGGAGATTCCTATAAACTTCTATATTTTTCCTCATGTCCCTTCCCTTCACCGTAAAGTATTTTTAATTTTAGCTTACCATGTTTTTAAAATTCTTTCAAGAAATCAAAATGTCCCTTTTCAAAAAGGGACATTTTGATTTTAAAGAGCTTTTGTAGCTATCTCTTTCAGAATTTTTTCTATGAAATTATCCAGCGAAACTGGCCCCAAATCCCCATCTTTCCTGGACCTTAATGAGACATTTCCTTCTTCTACTTCCTTATCTCCGACAATCAACATGTAAGGAATTTTCTGAACCTGTGCTTCCCTTATCTTATATCCTATCTTTTCATTTCTGTCATCCAGCTCTACCCTTATATCATGCTCCTGTAAGCGTTCATACACTTTTCTAGCATACTCATGGTGTTTCTCAGAAATAGGTAAAACTCTAACCTGCACAGGCGCTAACCATGTAGGAAAAGCTCCCGCAAAATGTTCCGTTAAAATTCCAATAAACCTTTCTATACTTCCATAAATCACCCTGTGAAGCATAATGGGTCTGTGTTTTTCTCCGTCCGGCCCTATATATTCCAGTTCAAACCTTTCCGGCATCTGGAAATCCAGCTGAATAGTACCACACTGCCAGGTACGACCTATACTGTCCTTTAAATGGAAATCTATCTTAGGTCCGTAAAAAGCTCCTTCTCCTTCATTTACTTTGTAAGGCAAGTTAGCCCTTTTAAGCGCAGAAATTAAGGCATTTGTAGCAAGTTCCCATTCTTCATCCGTTCCCATAGAATTTTCTGGCCTTGTAGAGAGTTCCACATGATATTCGAAGCCAAATATCTTGTAGAAATAATCGACAAGCTCTATTACTCCCAGTATTTCGTCCTCTACTTGCTCCGGCGTCATGAAAAGGTGAGCATCATCTTGTGTAAAACTTCTTACTCTCATAAGGCCATGTAATACTCCAGAAAGCTCATGCCTGTGAACTAATCCTAATTCGCAAAGTCTTAAAGGCAAATCTCTATAACTGTGAAGAGTTGACTTATAAACCAACATTGCTCCCGGACAGTTCATCGGTTTTATAGCATAGGTCTGCCCATCAATTTGCGTAAAGTACATGTTTTCCTTATAGTGGTCCCAGTGTCCAGATCTTCTCCAAAGTTCCTCATTTAAAATTATTGGAGTCCTTATCTCCTGGTATCCCCTCTTTATATGTTCTTTTCTCCAAAAATCCTCTAATATATTCCTTATAATCATGCCTTTCGGATGGAAAAATGGAAAACCAGGTCCTTCAGGCTGAATGCTGAACAAATCAAGCTCCCTACCTAATTTCCTGTGATCCCTTTTTTTAGCCTCTTCTATCATGTGTAAATACTCGTCTAACATGCTCTTTTTGGGAAAACTTATCCCGTATATCCTCTGGAGCATCTTGTTTTTTTCGTCACCTTTCCAATAGGCACCAGCTACGGAAAGCAGTTTAACTACTTTTACCATACCCGTAGAGGGGAGATGCGGTCCTGCACATAGGTCCACAAATTCTCCCTGTTTATAGAAAGAAATCTCTTCTCCTTCAGGTATCTCCTCAATCAATTCCACCTTATAAGGCTCATTCTTTTCTTTCATCAACTTTATAGCATCTTCTCTTGGCAGCACGAATCTCTCTAATTTATAGTCTTCTTTTATAATCTTATTCATTTCCTCTTCTATAGCTTCAAAATCTTCAGTCGTAAAAGGCCTGTCCGTATCAAAATCATAATAAAAACCGTTATCTATGGCGGGTCCAATAGCTAATTTTACATCTTTAAAAAGCCTTTTTACAGCTTGAGCGAGAATATGAGAAGAAGTGTGCCAGTAGATCTTTTTACCCTCCTCATCTTCGAAAGTCAAAATCTCCAATTCACCATCTTCCTCAATCTTCGTATTAAGCTCTACTATTTTCCCATTAAATTTTCCTCCAACTGCTTCCTTTGCGAGCTTTTCACTTATGCTTTTTGCAATCTCATATACAGTCATTCCTTTTTCAAACTCTCTTTTTGTCCCATCTTTTAAAGTAATTATCATTGCCTTACCCTCCTTCGTAATAAATTTTTTACGATTTTTTAAATAAAAAACCTCTTACCCCGTAAAGAGGCAGAGGTTATCTGCGGTTCCACTCTTCTTTATACTCTGGTATTATATCGGAATAACCGTTCGGATTCATCATCCGCAGCTCCGGGGTGGTCTTCGATATTCGGAACATTTGAGTGATCTCAGCCCATGTCACTCAATCTCTGTGATGTTCCTTATGAATATCTACTCTTCCCATCATTGCCTTCATATTCAATTTTTAATTCATTATATCCCCATTAAGGGCTTTTGTCAATAACTATTTTACTTTTCACACTTAACTTCGGAACACACAATCTCGACTCTATCTGCAAATACTTTCTTTATAGTATCCAGGATTTCTTTGTTTTTTAGATAACTTGAAGAATGGAATAATATTTTTTTGGGGGCTATCGTGATCAAAATACTCATCAGAGCATCTTCATCTGTCACAATACCTTCCTGAAGCTCCCCTGTCATTTCTTTTATATATTCACTTGATAAAAGCTCATAATCTTCATTGTAAAGATGAAATTTCCCTGTCTTATCAACCACCACATTCAGCACTTCTAATTTGGAATCTTGCAACTCCACAAAGTACTTTAAAAGCCCTACAAATTCATTATATTCTTTCTGCATCAAAAATTCGTCCACTGCTTTATCCACCACTTCACCGATTTCACCTATAAAATTTTTTAGCCTGAAATTTATAAAACCTTCTATGTCGATATGGCTGGTCTCCTCTATAAAATCCCGTACTTTTCTCGATATTTCATCCTTTTTTATCTTTTTAAAAGTAGCTATATTCTCTTCTCTTTCTAAAATCCCATAAGCTATTTTCTTTATCTCTTCTTTTTCCTTGTGGTCAAAGTAATAATAATATTTCTCTATTACTTTGCCTATAATCCAACCCATCGCCTTGTTAACAATTATATCTGAAATAGCCTCTGCTATTATTTCTCTCTCATCGCTCATTTTGATAAAAGGCAGCCTGTCTTCCAATCTTAATTCATAATAGGCTAAATCTTTAAATACACTTGAAGTTATACCTATTCTTACTCCCTTATCAGGCAAATTTTTTAAAACAGACATCAAAGCTTTTTCATCTATGTTCAATTTGTTTGAAATTGCAATAGAAAATATTTGCAACTTCTATCACTCCCTTCGCTAATAGTATGTGTATATTGCTTCGTTTTTGTGCAGATTAGAAAAGTGGAATGATGGAACCTATGTCTTTTATTTGCGCAGAAGTAAGTTGCACAATTTCTATACCTTTTTTATTCAAAAAATCCATTATTTTCTCATAATCTTTAAGATAGCTAAAATCTCCTGTAAATGCCAGTTTTCTTTTACCTATAAGTCCGGTAGCCCCTCCTATAAATCCATAGTCAAAGCCTTTTAAAACTATTCCACCAGGACTTATCAACAAAACATCAAAACCATTTTTTACCGCAACATCCAATATTCCTGTATCAGAAGTTATAAAACTTCTGTCATCAACAATCGCTATATTGCACTTAGTATACCCCTGATTCACGTGTAAAAACTTAACTCCCCTTTTTTCTAGTTCCTCCCTCAAAACGGGGTCAGTATATTTCAAATTATGAAAGGCTACATTTCCCAGCCTTGCTACATTATATGCAATATCATAAGGATAGTTTCTTTTAAGAAATGTCTTACCTTTTATCACTTTTATATCAAGTTCTACAAGCTTATGAAGGAAAGCCTGCGATACATTTGGTGCTACTACAACCTCTCCCTCATCTAATGGATGCACATGTATATCAGGATGATAAGAAATAGCCTCGTAGAGGTCGGTACATCTTTCTGTGTACAGAACTTTTATTCCCAACCTTTCCAAAGCCTTTCCAATATCTAATTCTCGGCCATCAATAAGAACACACTTTACGTCTCTTTCAGGAATAAAAGGATTCAAAAAATCACCCTCCCGCAAAAAACTATAAAAATATGGCATACTTTTTGTATGCCATTTAACCCCTTCTCCTGTCTTTCAAATAACAGCTTCCTTCCATCTGTTTTAATTTTTTCTTGAGTTCTGCCGCTACTTCACTTATTTCCAAATCACTTCTAAAATCTCTAAATTCATTAGTCACAATAGCAATAGAAATTGACACAAAAGGAAACTTAAGCTTCTCTCCTCTTCTACTAAAAGTTTCTATGTAACCTCTTTCCCTGTCCTTTTTATCGTATAAAAATTTTATTTCGCTGTCAAAACGAGAGATTATGTACTTACACATTTCCTCTACTTTTTCAGGAGTAGTAATCATGACAAAATCGTCTCCACCTATATGCCCCAGAAAGTCCTTTTCCCCACCAAGCAACTCCAATGCATCTGATAAAATCCTTGCCGTAAATTTAATCACTTCATCTCCCCTGAGAAAACCGTAATAATCGTTGTAGGACTTAAAATTGTCTAAATCTATGTACAAAACAGCAAAAAGCTCTTTCGACTTTATTCTTCTCTTTATCTCTTCTTTTATGTCTATATTTCCTCTTAAACCAGTCAAAGGATTAGCCATCCTGTTATGCTCAATTCTCTGAAACAAATTGTTAACTTTAAAAATTAGCTCCTTTTCATTTATAGGCTTTACTAAATAATCATCCGCTCCTAACTCAAGCCCCTTTATCTTCTCTTCAAAATCGCCTTTGGCCGTTAACATTAAAATAGGAAGCATTAGATTTTCTTCTTCTTTACGTAAAATCTTAAGAAGGTCAAAACCACTCATTCCAGGCAAAACCAAGTCTAAAATTACCATATCTGGAAGACGTTCTTTATACAATTCCAGAGCTTTTTCCCCATCTGCCGCTTCTATTACAGAGTAGCCTTCTTTGCTCAGGATATTTTTTAATACTTCCCGTGTAAGCTTATCATCATCGACAATTAAAATAAGCCTTCCTTTCACAACTCTTCCCCCATAAAATTTAATCAGCAACCCCATAATATTATATAAAAATCTTGGAAGAAAAGCTAGTAATTTAGCGTATTAAAATTTCATTAAAACTAAGCACTTTCTTCAAAAAATAACGAGTAATACTTTGACAATTTTTCTTCCAAAACATCCATTGAAATAAACCTAGCCTCTCTTATAGCTTCTCTTCCATCTACATAGACCACGATCGTCGGAACAGTAAAAACAGAAAATTTACCAGACGCTGCTGGTACCTCATCTATAGGAATGTGAAAACTTTCAACTTTCGGATAATCTTTTAGCATTTTGTCAAGTTTAGGAAGTAGGGAAGAGCAAATGCCACAGTCTTTTGTAGAAAAATAAAAAAATACTATTCCATTTTCTTTTATAACTTCATCAACATTTTCAATGCTTGTCATTTCTCTCATATTATTGTTCCCCTCCAAAACAAAAAATAAAGCCCTTTTGGGCTTTTGTCTTTTCACTTGGAGGCGACACCCGGATTCGAACCGGGGAATCGGGGTTTTGCAGACCCCTGCCTTACCGCTTGGCTATGTCGCCTTATGGAGCGGGCAACGAGACTCGAACTCGCGACCCTCACCTTGGCAAGGTGATGCTCTGCCAACTGAGCTATGCCCGCATGGATGGTGCCCCGAAGTGGAATCGAACCACTGACACAGGGATTTTCAGTCCCTTGCTCTACCTACTGAGCTATCGGGGCAGATGGCGACCCAGAAGGGACTTGAACCCTCGACCTCTAGCGTGACAGGCTAGCGCTCTAACCAGCTGAGCTACTGGGCCGTGGTGGTCGCGATAGGACTTGAACCTATGACCCCCTGCTTGTAAGGCAGGTGCTCTCCCAGCTGAGCTACACGACCAATTTCCCTCCATGCAAGTAATAGTATACATAAAAAATAGCGAATAGTCAACACCTAATTTTACAATTCAGCGGAGACCTTCTGCCTCTTCTAACAGCTCTTCTAGCCTTTTTTTAGTTATAAAATATTTTTTCCCACAAAAGTGACAGACAGTTTCAATACCCCCTTCTTCTTGTATAAGCTTTCGGATCTCTTCCTTACCCAAAGCTAAAATAGCACTTTCAAATCTTTCTTGAGAGCAATCGCATTCATATCTAAGTGGTATTTTCTCTAAAAACTTTACTTCTTCCTCTTCAAAAATATAAGTAAGTATATCCTCTGGTGTCTTACCCTGTTTTAAAAGCTCTGTTACGGAACTAATACGAGCAATAGACTTTTCAATCTTTACCACAACTTCTTCTTTTACATCCGGAAGAAGTTGTAAAATAAAACCACCTGCTGTCAAAATATTGCCATCTGTACCTACTAGTACTCCCAAACCTACTGCTGAAGGAATTTGTTCAGAAGTATAAAAATAATAAGCTATGTCATCCCCTATTTCCCCAGTCTGTATTTCTACAGTCCCTATATAAGGTTCTTTTAATCCAATATCTTTTATAACAGTCACATAACCCTTCTTACCAACAGCCCTACCTACATCCAATTTGCCTTTTTCACTTAAAGGAAGGTCTACGAATGGATTTGCCACATATCCTTTTACAATCCCTGGAAAGTTAGAGACTGCCACAATACTACCTATAGGTCCATCCCCTTTTATCACAAGAGTAACTTTATCCTTTTCTCCCTTCATCATAACTCTCATCATTGCAACAGCTATTAAGCTTCTACCTAAAGCTGCACAAGCAGTGGGAGTAAGGTTATGAATTTCTTTTGCTGTTTGAACAGTATCTCGAGCCAGCGCAGAAAAAGCCAGTACATTGTCACTATAAGCAGTGGCTTTTACAATGTAATCGCCCATTTTGAAAAACCTCCAAACTTTTTATATATCAAAAAACCCTAACATGTGACATGTTAGGGTTTAAAATTCGGCAGTTACAGCTTTCTTACCTTAGATGCCTGTGGACCTTTAGCCGCCTGTACTACCTCAAATTCTACTGCCTGTCCTTCCTCCAAAGTCTTAAAACCATCGCCTTCGATTGCTGAGTAGTGGACAAAAACGTCTGTACCGTCCTCCCTCTCAATAAAGCCATAGCCTTTCTCGGCGTTGAACCATTTAACTTTACCTCTTACCATTTACATCTTCCTCCAAACTAATAAATGATTTACCTATATATCATAACATCAAAATCTCAAAAAGTCAAACTCTTTTTTTAATTTGTCTGTGTCAAGATTTTGTAGGTAAAAAATTTTTATAACTGACCTCACCGTTA
>NZ_JBNATX010000034.1:0-20836 GCF_049701115.1 Caldanaerobacter sp.
TTTTTAGCCTACCTACGAGGGATTGAAACCTGTTTCAAAGACCTCTCCTGCATTAATATCCCATTGTTTTTAGCCTACCTACGAGGGATTGAAACTACTTTGGAAGAAGCAAAGCAACATCTGCGTGTTGAGTTTTTAGCCTACCTACGAGGGATTGAAACCTGTTTGAGCCCTTCTATCAATTGCTGGTCCGACTTGTTTTTAGCCTACCTACGAGGGATTGAAACCTGCTGTTTTTGTCTGGTATGCTTTTAGGTGGGTTTGTTTTTAGCCTACCTACGAGGGATTGAAACAATATGAGAAGTGCTTATAAGAGAAAGCCTGTTATTGTTTTTAGCCTACCTACGAGGGATTGAAACGGATAGTATCGCTGGAAGTTTTGCTTTTAAAATAAAGTTTTTAGCCTACCTAAGAGGGATTGAAACTAAAGTAGAATACAGAGAAAAAGAAAGACAAAGAATGTTTTTAGCCTACCTAAGAGGGATTGAAACCTATCAAAATTTGTTGTTTCTATTTCTTCTGTATCTGTTTTTAGCCTACCTAAGAGGGATTGAAACAAGTAAGAGGGATACTTATACAGCTTGATGAATACGCGTTTTTAGCCTACCTAAGAGGGATTGAAACTTCAGAGTACAGGAGAAATTAAAGAGGATTTCAAGATGTTTTTAGCCTACCTAAGAGGGATTGAAACTACAATAAAAGCAGAATTTTTTTAACAAGCCAGAAAAGTTTTTAGCCTACCTAAGAGGGATTGAAACCAGGTAACCCTTCCTTATTTAATTTATCTTTTACTGTTTTTAGCCTACCTAAGAGGGATTGAAACGTGAGAAAGAGAAAGAAGGTGATGATAAAGATGACAGTTTTTAGCCTACCTAAGAGGGATTGAAACGATTGGGCTACTTTGTTCTCTGGTGTACAGACAGAGTTTTTAGCCTACCTAAGAGGGATTGAAACCCCTTGTAATCTCGAAAGGCAGCCCTGATTTGCTCGGGTTTTTAGCCTACCTAAGAGGGATTGAAACTACATATGAGGGATTTGAACCCTCTACAGACATATTTGTTTTTAGCCTACCTAAGAGGGATTGAAACCTTTAATAGAGTATTATGACAACGGGCAGGTATCTCTGTTTTTAGCCTACCTAAGAGGGATTGAAACTAAGGGTCAACTCTTATAGTACTTTCAGGCGTATCTAGTTTTTAGCCTACTAAGAGGGATTGAAAATGCATATATGAAGTGTAGGATAAGTGTCAGGAAGTTTTTTATATTGCTGCCAGATGCCTTCTTCATAAATAGAGTTTTAGAGCTTAAGTTGTATCGTTTTTAGAGTTGTTTTACTGGAGAAGTTTGTAAGAGGTTTTCCTCTTGTTGCATTTTGTATATCAGGGGGGAAGCTTAAGAAGGTTCCATGGAGCTTGAATGTATCTTTTATATCCTGAGTTTCATAGAGCATCATTAGGGAATTTCATATTGGTGTAAGGCGCTTTATCTATTGTGAATCCTAAATACCTCCACTGGATTACACCATCACTGTCTATTTTTGATTCCTGGGGAGCACTTATATATATGTCAGAATATTTCTGTATAAGCTGACCTACTTCTTGAGGTGTGTATTTTTCGCCTGTATTTGGGTCTTTTACGACGTATAAAACTCCACCGTAATTCATTAATATATCCAGGTCTATATATATGGTCAGGCCGTTGTTTGGAAGAGTAATTGAAGCTGGGATTTTTTGAGCGTCAAGCAGAGGTTTTGCTGCTTCTAACTTTTGTGAATATAGTATGTTTGGATTTTTCAATATGCTTATAATGTCCAGATTTGTAGCTGCAAAGGTTAAAGATGTACTTACAAAAAGAAAAAGTATTAAAAAAGCAAAAAAGAAAATGACTTTTTCAAGTAAAATCACCTCCTAAAAAATAACTCCCTTTCGGGAGCTTAGTAGTTTTGAATTTTTATCTCTATTAATACAGGGTCTACAGTATTCCCTGTATAGTTTAAAACTAAAAATGGAGGTTTATCTTTGTTCCCAACGCTATAAATTCCCCATTTTATTCCCTTGTTAACAAAATTTAATATATAAATTCTCAGACTGTTGACAAAGTGCTTCTTATTTAAGTGGCATTTTGTGTTAATGCTTGTAAGTTGCAAAGCGACTAAACTAAGGCTCACTTTTCGGGCTCAGGCGGGGTACCGGCCAATTCGCCCTTCGGGCTCAGGTGGCCGCTCGCTTCGCTTGCCCCGCCTTCGTTCCTCAAGTTCGCCAAGTTTAGTTATCGCTTTGACAACAAGTCGCATTTCCACACAAAATGCCACTTCTTTATTTTGTCAACAAACTGAGAATTTAATATATAAATTCTTTATATTTTTTGTTATCTCTTCAAAATTGTCAGGAAAAGTTATAGAAATAAGGGGTTTTACATAATAGTCAAAATTATCAAGAGTAATCTGTGGGATTCGGGATAATCCGGGAGAAGAGGTTGTGATTCTCCATGATATATCATTACATGATACCAGCAACCATAATAATAATAATCTTTGGGTTCATCAATAACACTATACCACAACCTTATGTTATTAAAAGCTGTATTTTTACAGTCGCTTACAAGTATTTTAGAAATTCTGTATGTTTCATTGCTGCCAGGATGAAAAACAGGAACTCCAAATATGCTATTTAGTATTTTTACATCGTCCGGGAAAGTTGAATAGTCTTTCCATACTGGACTACTTTCAAATCTTGGGTTGCTGTCAAATACAGGAAAAACAAGAGAAGCAAGATACCTATAGTCAGCATATTGTGTTATTCTTCCCTCTATCTTCGGCACAAAAGTCACATCAAGCCTCTGATCGTTCCACAATACTTCATAACCTAAATTCTCAGCTACAAATCTTGCAAGAAGCATTGTTCTGTCGTTTACCAGAACAGGGACTGTATCCATCGTTTTGGTTTGGCCGTCTACTTTAAATTCAGGGCTGCCTATCTTGAACACCAGTGTTCTTTTAAGCGTTCTTTGTGGCAGCGTGTAAAATTTGGGGAAGGTTATATACGCCTTTATAGTCACTGTTTGGCCTGTCCATTCCATATAACGTTATCTTCGATTAAACCGAATGCATATGCTACAAATCTAAGAGGTACAAGTGTGTGTCCATCTTTATTTTTTATTTATATACGGCGCTATATCGGTTGCTATCTTTTCCGCATTGCTGACGAAGTACTGTTTAGTTATCCAGAGTCTTGCTACTTTTACAGGCTCCACTGAGGGCTTAACATTTTCTACACTGCTTGCAGCATAAGCATCCTGTATGAGTTTTGGTTCAGCAGAAGTGTTTTTGTAACTGCCAGGAACATACAGGTAACCTGTGCTGCAAGCGAGAATGCTACTATTAAAATTAGTAACTTTTATAATTCATTAAAAACCATCTCTTTTAAAAATTTTTTTATATAAAATATCAGTCAAAACCTGAAAAAGGTAAGCTGTTTGGTTTCAAATTTTGGGGGCTTTCAGTTTATTTAGGTTCCTTTCTTTTAGTGTGACAGTATTTCTCCTGGCAGCAGTTCCCTGTGTATGGCTATCATTGTGCTGTAGGAGGTTGCCATAAGTTCTATATTTTGGTTAACAGAAAAATATTTTCTTAAATCCACTGGGGCACCAGGAGTATTAACTGCCTCGTTTCCTATCTGAATCATTGCGCGAGGTGTTGCAGTGAAAATTACTTCTTTCCCTTTATCATATTTTCCTACTTCAACACGTATTTTTATTTTTCCTTTTTCAACTTCTACTACTCTGCCCGAGCAGGGTTGAGGTGGTATTTTTATGTCCTCTTGCAAAGAGATGAGTACAAATGGTTGAATTTTTAGCCTACCTGAGGGAACTGAGGCATTATTATGTGCCTCACTTTTTAAAGGTCATTGCTCATGTTTTTGCTTTTTGATGTTTTTATTTAGAGTGTAGCTGATAAGAATGCAAAAGTATGAGTAATTTGAATTTACCCTAGAAAATGATGTTTATAAATACTTACAAAAATAGTGAGAATTAAGAATATATAATAAAATATTTCAAGTAATAAAAACGCGAAAATTAAATTCTATTCATGATTTTTTCTTTAGATTGCCTCTTAGAAGGTTTTTTAGGAAAATTTTTTCTATTGATTCTGTATAAATATCCTGAAAATAAAGCCCTATAGATTTTTTCCCTATGATTACAAAAATGACAAATAATCCAAATAAAAAGAATGTATATAAAATCGAAATAAAAAGCTGGTTTTTAAAATCATGAGATATATATGGGAAAGATGTAATCTTTAATATTGGATGAGACCATGCCCATTTTTCAATTGGTTTTTTAAAAAAAACATACGGGAGATATCCCAATATAAAACCAGGTATAGCTGAAAAGGCCGTTAAATATCCCATTCCTAAACGAGTATAATTTCTTATCTCACAACCCAGCATGAATATGCTACCTATACCCATTAAAATACCTCCGACTATATGACTTAAAGATAAATAATCACGGGGTTCATAGGAAGCAGGTAAAGGTATACCGTAAATACTCCATCCAATTATTACTGCTATATTTAGCATTATTACGGAAATTAATATAGAGATAAAAGGAAACATACCCATAAACATTATGCGTGTTAGATAATTTATTCTCTTTTGCTCTTCTTTTTTATTTGAATCGCTAAGAATTATAGAAACATTGGGAGTCAAAATTCCACACACGTTGCCAAAACCTGTTTTTCCTATTCCTATCCCAACCAAAATTCCTATTATTATCAATTTTAAAATATTTAACATTCCTATATTTTTAAGACCATGAGGTAATCTGTCAAAAAAACCTGCTAAGATAATTGTAATAAAAAAGAAAAGAGTAAATGAATAAAGAAGATATCTGATTAACTCCATATATCTTTTCCTATTTTCATACAGAGAATAGTCCCTAACTAGGCCTAAAGCTTTTTCCTGTTCGAAATACCATCTTGTTTCTTGTGGCTTAAAATAATCGCTCAATCCCAGCTTAAAGTATATAAATAATCCCAAAAAAGCAGAAGCTTGCATTGACAGAGCTACTACCCAACTTGCAATGTTCATTGATGCTATTCCGCCTAATACATGGTGAGTGGTACATCCTCCGGCAATCCTTGTGCCAAAACTAAAAATGAAGGCACCTATAAAAGATAATAAAAGCGCACGAGAGTTGTAACCAACCCAAAAACGGAACTCCTTTTCCATAATTGCTACTAATATTCCCCCTAAAACGACTCCAATAAAAACCCAGTTTATATCGGGAGAAAAAGCATTTTCAAAAAAAGAGCTTCTGAACCATTTATTCTCAGCTACGGCAGACATTTGTCCCATGCTGGTAGTAAAAGTTATAAAAGTCTTATAATTTACATAGTATAGTACTTCTGCGACACCAATAAATACTCCTGAAGTCCAGAAAGGCCATTGATATTTTAGCCAGCGTTTTATGTTGTTCATATTAAGTAAACACCCCGTCTTACTTTGCATTTATTATTTACATGCCTTATAATATAATTGCATTATGACTTAAAAGTAAAATTAGTATATAACATGTTTGTATAAGTGTCAAGGTTTTCAAAAAGGATATTGCAAGGGGTGGAAATCGTGGATGAACTTATTGACCTTTATGCTTTAAAGGTATTCGAGTCTGTGGCCCGAAACAAAAGTTTCAGCAAAGCAGCAGAGGAGCTTTTTTTGTCTCAACCTGCGGTGAGCCAGCAAATAAAATCTTTAGAAGAACAGCTTGGAACTAAGCTTTTTTATAGAACTTCAAAAGAAATAGTTCTTACAGAAACAGGCGAACTTCTTTATAAACATGCTCAAAGCATATTAAATAGTGCTACTAGATTAAAAGAGCTTGTTTCCAGATCGCAGCAGGCAGAACCAGCTCATCTTACAATAGGATTGTCTTATAGTGTTTCTGCTAAGTATATTTCTAAAATTTTAAATTACGTAGGGGAAAAGCATCCAGATGTAAACTTTAAAGTGGTTATAAATCACAGCAATGAATTACAAAAAATAATAATGGATTTAGGAATAGATTTTGCAATAATTTCTGGTAATTTAAATTATTCTCTTTTAGTTAAAGACAGAATTTACACTGACAAAATAGTATTGTTATCTTCAAAGGCAAATTCTATAGGTAGCAAGGAGAAAGTTTCATTCAAGGATATAAAAAATCAAGTTTTTCTATTTCAACAAAAAGGAAGCGGTATACGAGCTTTGGTAGATAAGTATTTAGCTCGTTACCGCGTAAATCCATCTATCAGTTTTGAAATTCCGGATACAGTTTCATTGTTGAGAGCTATTGAAGATAATGTAGGGATAGGATTTTTGCCCAAAACCTTATGGGAGAACACTCCGTTTTTTGAAAGACTTATATCTTACGATTTAAAAGAGGCAGATCTTCCTGTAGAAATAAATCTTGTATACCATCGAGACAAAGTATTTAGCCCCTTGGAAATCAATCTTATAAACTACATTTTTTCGTTAACTTAATTCTGCTGGACGGGGTATAGGAACGGCTTCTGGTTCTTTTTCAGGATATTTGCCTACTTCTTCCATAAGGTTTTCTGTATTAAGATTGATTAAATGTTCTTTCCTTACAGCAATGTTATGAGCCCCCACCTTTATTAACCAAACTAAGAGGTAAATTAATACTATCCACCACAAGAAAAGCGTAGCTTTCTGTAAAGCCTCGTTGTGAGGGAAGAAAAGTTGATACCATTTAAAAGTTTCTGTAACTCTAGTAGCTTTTAAAAAGGCCATATGTTGATCGTAAAAGAGCGTAAATGGCAGATATCCGACTGCAAATCCTAAAAATCCTACCCAGGAGCCCAAATATCCCAGTCCTATTCTCATGTAAGTTCGTATTTCACACCCTATAAGCATTACTGCACCCATACCTAACAAGAATCCGCCTATTACATTGCCCAATGTAAGCTGCTCTTTTATACCGTCTTCAAATCCAGGACGTGCGCCAAAGAATATCCACCCAACAAGGATGAAAGATAACATTATCACCCATGTGGTTACAATCCCAATCATGGGCAAATATCCCCTCATAAGAATTCTAGTAATCCTTGGGACACCCAATTTTGCATAAAAGCTATCGTTTTTTGTCATACTCTTCCCAGTTTCTAAGCTTATTAGAGCACACTCTGTACCGTAGCCGCTTTTGGCAAGCCCAAATCCTCCTATTATTCCTGCTATTAATGTGAGCAACACATAAATAAGCCCTTTATCTGCTATAGATTTGCCAAAAGGAAGTAATTTTTCCCCATTTGTGTGTTGAAGTATTTCAGGGTTCACAAGCCCACCCCATATATTAACCCCCACAAAGTACAGTATATACAAAAAGAAGACCCACCATATAATGGTTTTATAGTATTTGTATTTAGGGTCATAAGTTATAGATTCTACCGGGTCTAACCGATTTTTCTTTACATATTCTAAAGTTTCTTGGTGTTTAAAGAAACTTGCTAATTTTAACTTTCCCATTATCAAGAAAGCTGTTATTCCTCCAATAGCCATAAATATAATTGTCACTGTAGAATGAATGCTCATAAGAGGAATTCCGCCTATTAAATGATTAAGAGTACAGCCTCCTGCTAAGCGAGTGCCATAGCTGAAAAGGACACCTCCCAAGAAGATTACAAATAGAAGTTTTGGAGGATATTTTACCCATGAGCGGTAATCCTTTTCAAGAAGAGCGACAATCAATCCTCCTATCATTAAACCTATTATTTGCCAACCTATACCAGGTATGAAAGCACCACCTGTGGAGGATATTCCATCTGTAGCTTTTCCATATAGTTGTAGGTCATTTATGTGGAGGAGTTTTGATGTTACTACTTCCACTGTTCTAAACATTTTACCTAGATCTGTGGTCACGGTCATGGGATCTAAAACTGCTTCTTTACCTTTTAACACATTAGTTATCCATATGGATAACATATAAATTATTTCTGCAATACCAAAGGCTACACCTGCCCAAAAGAAAGACCACTGTTTTGTAAAAATTTTTTTGATTTTTGCTTCCATTATATCACCCCTTTTGAAGTTTTCTTTGATTCCAATTTAAGAGAGTTTTAATGCGAAGTCAAATAAATTATCCTGATAAGGTTTTATAAAGAAAAATTATAGGTAAAAAATGTAACGATTTTGACTTTTTATTCAAATATTTAAAAACTCTCTAAAATGTGCTAAATTATAAATAAAGGTGTCTTGTGTGAAAGTGGAGTTAAAATACTTTCAAACACACCTTTTGTAGCAGGTGACATTCTAAAAGTATAAATTTCACACAAGGCAGGGATAGCTTATGCAATCTAACAAAATAATAGTTTTGGAAGATAGGCTAAAAAGATTTTATGAAGTCTTGCAAAAAAGGCAAAAAGACCTTGTCGTCTTTGTGGATGATGTGACGAATGAGCACAATTTTTCAGCGATATTGAGGACATGTGATGCTGTTGGAGTGATGAGAGTATACTATTTTTCTGAAGCAAAAAAAGGCATAGAGATAAATGAAACGGTGTCAATGGCAGCAAACAGATGGCTCTTTATTGAAAGGGTTTATGACAGAGAAAAGGCGATAAAGGAGCTAAAAGAAAGGGAAAATTTGCAGGTTGTTGTCACCTGGCTGGATGAGTCCTCAAAAGATTTCCGGGAAATAGATTATACAAAGCCTACTTTATTGGTGGTTGGGAATGAACTAAAGGGCGTGTCGGAGGATATATTAAATCTTGCAGATGAAAGAATTATTATACCTATGATGGGTATGGTGCAAAGCCTTAATGTATCTGTGGCAACAGGCATAATACTTTATGAGGCTTTAAGGCAGAGGCTTGATAAGGGCATGTATCTAAGACCCACCCTTTCAGAAAAGGAAATTGAAGAAATTATAATGAAGTGGAATAATGACATAATCGCTAGGAGGAAAGAAAGGAGAAAATAAGGGTGAAAAAAGGGGAAGTGCTTGCTCTTTCGGCAGGTGCACTGTGGGGGACGACAGGTCTTTTTGTCAGGATGCTAGTTAAATTGGGACTTACTACTACTGATGTGGCTTTTCTGCGCATGTTTTTTGGAGCTTTTCTTATTTTTTCAATTATAATACTTCTTAGGAAGTCTCTTTCCTTACCCTTATGGTCTTGGAAGTATTTGTTTGGGACGGGAATTTTGAGCCTTACTCTTTTTAACTGGTCTTATTTTCGAGCCATTAAGCTTACTACACTTCCTATAGCCGTGGCTCTTCTTTACACTGCTCCAGCCTTTGTAGTGGTTCTTGCGAGAATTTTTTATGGGGAAAGGATAACTCCTAGAAAAAGCACAGCATTGCTTCTCACTATTATAGGGGTTTTATTGGTTTCAGGAGCCTTAAAATATCTTATTACTGGTGAAAAAATATCAGTTTTTGGAGTTTTGTACGGACTTTTATCAGCGGTCGGTTATGGTTTGTACACCATTTTTGCTAAGCCACTTTCAGGGCATATACCACCGGAGAAGATAGCAGCCTATACCTTTTTGGTCGCGGCTATTGCCCTTCTCCCAATTTCTTCTGTATTTGGAGATATTTCTATATTTTTTAATACCCGTGTAATTTTTTTAGGGCTTTTATTTGGTGCTTTTTCTACTGCAGCTCCTTATTTGCTTTACACTAAGGCTCTTACTTTTATGGAGGCAGGAAGAGCAGCAATATTTACCACTATGGAGCCTGTCGTAGCCACGTTAATTGGGGTTTTTGTATTACAAGAATCCCTGAGCTTTTTTGAATTTTTGGGGATAGTTTCCATTATATTTGCGGTTATCTTATTGAGTTTAAGCGATAAGCCATGTACTTCGAATATTGAAAATTAATTTCAAAAACCAGTTGTTTTATTTTATTTATGTGTTATACTGAAGTCAAAGAATGAATGAGGGGGTGAGAAGATGAGAATGATAGACCTTTCTCATTTTATTGAAAACGGTATGCCTCAGTATCCTGGCCAGCCAGAGATAAAAATCGAAAGGATAGCGGAAGTAGCAAAAGATGGGTATCAACTTACGGAAGCAAAAGCCGTTGTACACTTAGGGACTCATTGTGATGCTCCGGCTCATTTTATAGAAGCAGGAGACACAATTGAAAAACTTCCTGTTGATTTTTATTCAGGAGAAGCAGTAATAATAGATGTGCCTCACTTGCCGGATAGGTTGATGAAGCCGGAGCTTTTAGAAGGGGTGGATTTAAAAGAAGGAGATATAGTCATTTTCCGCACAGGCATGAGCAAATACTGGCTAGAAGAGGCTTATATAAAAGAATTTCCATACCTTACAGAGGAGCTTGCCCATCTTTTAGTAGAAAAAAGGGTTAAGGCAATAGGCCTTGATACTTTATCTCCAGATCCTGTGGAAACCGAAGATTTTCCTGTTCATCATATTCTATTGGGGAACAAAGTAGGGATAATAGAGAATTTAACAAATTTAGAAGCTATAGATAAAAAACGATTTTTATTCATAGCTTTGCCTCTTAAAATAAAGGGTTCTGATGGTAGTCCAGTAAGGGCTGTGGCTATACTTGAATGAGCACTGGAGGGAAGCAAATGGGCAAAGTAAAGGAAGTAATGCCTGTAAAACTTTTTTGCGGTTTTATATATAAGGAAGAAGATGTGGTAGAGGAAGCGATAAAAAGCTTAAAAGAAAAATGGGGAGAAATAGACCTTGAGGCTGGCCCGTTTCCCTTTGATTTTACGGACTATTATGAAGAAGAGATGGGAAAAGATTTAAAAAAGCGCTTTATATCTTTTAAAAACCTCCTTAGCCCGGAAGAATCATACGAATGGAAGTTGTTTACAAATTCATTGGAAGAGACTCTGTCAGAGGAAGGGAAGCGAAAGGTAAACATAGATCCCGGTTATATAGACATGGCAAAGGTAATATTATTCTCGACCAAGAATTTTTACCACCGGATATACCTTGGAAAAGGTATTTTTGCAGAGGTTACTTTGTACTATACGAAAGGCAAATATGAATTTCTTCCGTGGACATATCCAGATTATAAAACAAAAGAATATGGGGATTTTTTCTTAAAATTGAGGAAAATTTATTCTCTCCAAATAGAAAATTTAAGGGGAGATGAACATGAGTATTAATGAACTTTTTGTGAGGTATGACAAAAATCCCATACTTACAATAGATCATATTCCTTATTCATCAAATGCAGTTTTTAATCCAGGAGCCGTAGAATTTGACGGTTATGTCTACCTTTTATGCCGGGTAGAAACAAAAGATGGTTTTTCTCATCTTACACTTTGCAGAAGCAAGGACGGTCTTACAAACTGGGAAATACCTGATAGCCCCACCCTCCTGCCGGATGAAAATTACAGCGAGGAAATGTGGGGGCTTGAGGACCCAAGAATTGTGTACTTAGAGGACATGGAAAAGTATGCCATAACTTATGTTTCCTTTTCTCCAGGTGGACCTGTAATATCGTTAATGCTTACAGAGGACTTTAAAAAGTTTGAAAGAAAAGGAGTTTTGGTACCGCCTGAGGACAAGGATGGCAGCCTTTTCCCTAAAAAATTTAAAGACGGATATGCCCTTATACATAGGCCAATAATTAGAGGAGAAGGACACATCTGGATTTCTTTTTCTCATGACCTCACCTACTGGGGCAAGCACCAGATTTTGCTGCCGGCAAGACCAGGGATGTGGGACTGCCACAGGGTGGGATTAGGAGCACCCCCTATTGAAACGGGAGAGGGCTGGCTTATAATTTATCACGGCATTCGCTACACTGCTTCTACAGCTGTTTACAGAGTAGGACTTGCACTTTTGGATTTAGACGAACCACAAAAAGTGATAAGGAGAAGTAAAGAGTGGGTATTTGCACCGCAGGAAGGATATGAAAGGATTGGCAATGCGGTAAATATAGTGTTTCCGACAGGGGCAATATACAAAAAAGAAGAAGATAAGCTTATAATTTACTATGGTGCTGCAGATACAAGCATTGGAGCAGCTTTTGCAAGCTTGAAAGATATTTTAGATTATCTGAAAAGTGAGAAAAACGCTTAAAAATGTATACCCCTTCCTTTGATGACGAAAAAAACAAGAAGGAATTGTCTTTTTTGTGTCGAATAAATAAATTATGAACATTATTTTAAAACTCACAGCAGAGAAGGAGTGAGAATATGGAGCTTATCAAACCCATAAAACTCGGGGGGATAGAGCTTAAGAACCGCCTTGTAATGGCGCCTGTCAAAACTGGGTATGCTACAGTAGAGGGACAGGTCACGGAAGAATTGATAGGATATTATCTTAACAGGGCAAAGGGAGGGGTAGGTTTAATTGTTTTAGAATCTGCATACGTGGACCCATCTGGCAAAGAAATTCCGCGCCAATTAGGTATTTACGACGATTCGCTGGTAGATGGGTTAAAACGCCTTATTGCCCCCCTACAGGAGGCTGGTAGCAAGGTCGCAGTATATATAAATCATGCAGGAAGAGTTGCAAATCCCATGGCAACAAAAATGCCTCTTATTGCACCTTCTGCTGTAACATGTCCGAGCATAGGTGTAGAGCCTAAAGCAATTGAAAAAGAAGAGATAAAAAAATGGCAAAAAGCCTATATAGATGCTGCGATAAGGGCTTATAAAGCAGGGGCAGACTTTTTGGAGATACAGTTTGGACATGGCTATCTTATTCACCAATTTTTATCTTCCCATACCAACAAAAGGCAGGACGAATACGGTGGAAGTTTTGAGAATAGAATTAGATTTGGGATAGAAATTTTAGATGAAATTAAAAGAGAATTGCCGGATTTCCCTGTAATAGTTAGAATAAGTGCAGAGGAATTTGTGGAGGATGGTTGGAAATTAGAAGATACAATAAAGCTTGTCAAGGTGTTAGAAGAAAAAGGAGTAGCGGCTATTGATGTTTCTTTAGGAACAATGTGCGAAGTTGCACCTATCACCATGCAGACATTGGGCACTAAAAAGGGCCTTTCATGGGATTACGCTGAAAAGATAAGGAGAGAGGTAAATATACCGGTAATAGCTGTTGGAAGGATAAATAGCCCTGATATTGCAGAAGAGATACTTTCAAAAGGTAAGGCTGACCTTGTGGCTTTAGGCAGGCCTTTAGTTGCTGACCCTCTATTCCTTGATAAAGCTGTTTCAGGGAAATTTAAGGAGATACGTCGCTGCCTTGCGTGCCATCAGGGTTGTTTTGACGAGCTAAGAGGAGGAAGAAGGTTTGGCTGCAATATAAACCCGGCTGTCGGAAGAAGCGATGAGATTGAGATACCTAAGGCTGAAAATCCTGGCAAGAAGGTGTTCATAATAGGTGCTGGGCCTGCTGGGCTTGAAGCAGCTTATACTGCTGCTGCAAGAGGACATAAAGTAACTATTTATGACGAAAATAAGGAATTGGGAGGGCAACTCATCTCTGCAGCAATGCCACCTCATAAGGAGGAGTTGATGGGCATTGTAGAATACTATAAGGAAGTGCTCCTTAAATTAGGAGTTGAGATAAAGCTAAATCATAGAGTGACTGCTGAAGAGGTAGCTCAATGGGATGCAGATGCAATAATATTTGCGACAGGTGGAGAGCCTATAGTCCTTCCAATACCAGGACTTAAAGAATACGGGTATGTGACTGCTACAGAAGTGCTTAAGGAAGGGAAAGAAACGGGGCAGACTGTCGCTATAATCGGTGGGGGCTTGATAGGTATGGAGACAGCAGACTACCTTTCTGAGAAAGGCAAAAAAGTGATGGTGATAGAGCTTTTGGATGAGGTAGCAAGGGATATGGGGGTATTTGAGAAAAATCTTTTGATGAAGAGGTTAAAGGAAAGAGATGTAGAAATTTACGTAAAGACTAAGCTCAAGGAAGTGAACAAGTCACTTGTAACAGAGACACCGGAAGGAGAAAGGAAGCTTCCTCTTCCTGATACAATAGTTTTATCAGTCGGCATGAGGCCCAACAGGACTCTTTATGAGGAAGTAAAGAAGCTTGTGCCTGAGGAGAAGCTCTATTTGATAGGGGATGCAAAAGAAGTGAGAAAAATTGTTCACGCTATCTCTGAAGGCCGGAATGTTGCGCTCACAATATGAGGGGATTTTCCCCTCTTTTTCAATTAAGGAGTTATCCACAGGGTGTTGTGAATATGTTAATAACTTGCTGTTAGAAATCTAAAGATTGTAGTAGAAGAGCATCGGTTTCGCTGAAATAATTTACACACAGAGCTCATGTGGATAATTTTGTGGTATAATTGAATCGTGATATAGACGAAAGGGGGAGCGCCTCTTTTTTAGGGCAGCTATATGAAGTTTTGTTCGCTCAGATCTGGAAGCAGTGGCAACGCTATTTACATAGGCTACAAAGATGTTCACCTTCTTGTAGATGCGGGACTTACAGGCAGGACTATAGAAAAGGCTCTTTTAAATATTGGACTGCACCCAGAGCAAATTTCTGCGATACTCATAACTCACGAGCACAAAGATCACATTTTAGGAGCGGGAGTGCTCTCCAGAAGGTATAATATTCCCATTTATGCTAACAAAGCTACTTGGGAAGCAATGGAAAGAGACATAAAAGAAATTAAAGAAGAAAATAGATTCTATTTTATCACAGGAGAAGAATTTGAGATAGGAGAGATAAAAATAAAGCCCTTTAAAAAACCTCATGACGCTGCTGAGCCTGTGGGCTTTTCTTTTAAGGCAGGAGGTAAAAAGATCTCTATCGCTACAGATTTAGGTTATATGACGAGAGGAGTCGCTTATAATCTCATGGAATCGGATCTTATCCTTTTAGAAGCCAATCACGATGTAAAAATGCTGACGACTGGACCTTATCCTTGGCCATTAAAAAAGAGGATTTTATCAGATGTAGGGCATCTTTCCAATGAAGCGGCAGGGGAGACTTTAGTAAAGCTTTTTAAAATGAAAATGATAGGGATGGCTTTTTTGGGTCATTTAAGTCAGATAAATAATACTCCTGAGCTTGCTTTTTTCACAGTAACCAACATGCTAAAGAAATGGGGTATAAAATCTAAAATAGGAATGGCTTTAAGAAATATTGAAAGCGAATTAATTGAGATATAATTAAGCAGAAATAAAAAGGCGGCAAAATCGCCGCCTTTTTATTTCTTTAATGCTGGGTCTGCTGTTTAGCAAGTATGCTGTTGTGTCTACCATATCCAAAGTAGATGAAGAGTCCTATTACGAACCATACAATAAGTCTTACCCAAGTCTCCCATGGCAGGGAGATCATCAGGACTAAGACAAAGAGGATAGCCAAAATACCGGTCCATGGCATTCCCGGAGCTCTGAATTTTCTTGGCAAATCGGGTTGTGTATATCTTAAGACAATTGTGGCTATAGAAGTCAGTATGAAAGCGAGCATTGTTCCAATGTTGACAAGCTCAGCAATCATGCCAATTGGCAAGAAACCTGCAACAAGCATTGTAGCGATTCCAATGAGATATATAGCTAAAGTTGGAGTTCTGAACTTAGGATGTACTTTTGAGAAAGCTGGTGGCAACAGACCGTCACGAGACATAGCAAATATAATTCTTGTAGAACCGTAGAACATAACGAGAAGCACCGTCGTGATACCTGTTATAGCACCTAAGGAGACAAGTCCTCTTGCCCAGTTAAGACCTATCAAGTTGAGAGCTTTTGCGACAGGAGCCGGGTCGTTGAGTTGAGTATATGAAACAACACCTGTTAAAATAGCAGAAACTGCCATATAAAGCACCGTGCTTATTCCGAGGGATCCTAAAATACCTATTGGCATGTCTCTTCCTGGATTCTTTGTCTCCTCAGCTGCTGTTGAAACGGCGTCAAATCCTATATATGCAAAGAAGATGATTGCTGCACCGTGGAATACACCTGCCCAGCCGTATGGCAAGAAAGGAGACCAGTTAGCCGGCTTTACATACCAGACTGCTGTGAATATGAAGAAGAGTACTACAAATACCTTGAAAGCAACACCTATATTGTTAATTGTAGCAGTTTCTCTAACACCTATATAGTTTAAAATAGCAACGGCGAGAAGAATTCCTATAGCTGGAAGATTGATAAGACCGCCAGGTGCCTGCCAGGCGGAGTTAGCAGCCCATGCAGGGATGTTTATTCCTATACTTCCAAGAAGGTTTGTAAAATAACCTGACCAACCTAGTGAAATTGCAGGAAGAGCAAATACGTACTCAAGTATTAAGTCCCATCCAATTACCCAGGCCAAAAATTCACCCATGCCTACAAAAGCATAGTTATAGGTAGAACCTGCTATAGGGAACATGGAAGCGAGTTCTGCATAGGAAATTGCTGCAAGAGCACAAGCCAAACCGGCTACGACAAATGAAAGCACGATTCCGGGTCCCGCTTTTTCAGCAGCTGCAACACCTGTCAACACGAAAATACCGGTACCTATGATTGCGCCTATACCTAATGCAATTAAGTCAATGGCTGTTAATGTTTTCTTTAATTTAAATTGTTCAGCTTCGGTTTCAGAAAGCACCATCTCAAGCGTCTTTTTACGCCACAAATAAGAAGACGTTGAATTTGCCATTAAGATGTAACCCCCTTTTTAAAAATTTGCTTAAATGCTTACAAAATTTTAACATATCCCAAACCCAATACATCCCCCCTCTTTTGAAATACCCATCTAATAAATTCATTGTTTGAAAGAAAAGAATGCATTAATGCAAAACAGAGGGTTTAAAAACCCTTTGATATGGTTTTACAAATAATATATTCGACGCATTTTAAAAAAATCCTTCTTTTTTTTAAAAAAATTGTACTATTTTTTGGGTAAAAGTCATACTTATACGCATATTTATTCGAAAGGTTTTGATTAAAAGCCTCGAATTTTCCAGAATTCTGAGCAAAGTAAGGCATATTTCATATTTTGAAAGAATAAATAAAAATTTTTCACCATAAAAATATCTTTTAATTACAAAAATAAACAGCAAATTTCTTTGTTTAGTAAACGTAAACCGCTCTTGATTTTTTGAATTTAATGTGATAAAATGTATTCCATACATGGATTGATGTCCATAAAATAAAGACATGGAGGTGGGATGATGGGAGAGGACGGGAAACTCTACATAGTAAGGGAGGAAATTCTTTCTGATTCAATCAAAAAAACCATAAAGGTGAAAGAACTTTTGGAGTCAGGGAAGGCAAAAACAATAAATGAAGCGGTAAAACAGGTGGGCATATCAAGAAGCGCTTTTTACAAGTACAGGGATTATGTATTTCCCTTTTCTAAGTTCAGCAAAGGGAAAATTATAACTTTTTCCATGGTCTTGGAGCACATGCCTGGGGTGCTCTCTTCCATTCTCGATGTGGTTGCCAAAGAAAGGGGAAATGTGGTCACAATAAATCAGAGCATTCCTTCTATGGGAGTTGCGAGTGTTACGATCTCTATTGATACGCAGTATATGGAAACAAGTATAGAGGATTTTATAGAAGCACTTTCAAAACAGCCAGGAGTTAGAAAAATAGAAGTTTTAGGAGAATAAGGAGGAAGAATATGAAGATTGGACTGATGGGACTAGGTACTGTAGGAACAGGTGTAGTTCACTTAATAGATCAGAACGGAAGAAATATTGAAAAAAAGATAGGCGAAAAAATTGAGATAAAGAAAATACTTGTAAAAGATCCCAATAAAAAAAGAACTCCTCTTGCAGAAGGGAAGATAACTTTTAACGCAGAAGATATTTTGGAAGACGAGGAAATAGACGTTGTGGTAGAAGTGATGGGGAAAGAGCATCCCGCTTTAGAATATATAACAAAAGCATTACAAAAAGGCAAACATGTGGTAACTGCCAATAAAGAAGTCATAGCAAAGCACGGAAAAGAACTTATAAAGCTTGCTACAGAAAAGAAAGTACACCTTCTTTATGAAGCCTCAGTAGGCGGTGGTATTCCCATCATAAGGCCTTTAAAGCAGTGCCTTGCTGCGAATAAAATATACGAAATAAAAGGAATCTTAAACGGTACGACTAATTATATCCTTACAGAAATGAAAGAAAAAGGCCTTGACTTCGATGATGTTTTAAAAGATGCGCAGCAAAAAGGGTATGCAGAGGCAGACCCCACAGACGATATAGAAGGTTTTGATGCGGCGAGAAAGCTTGCCATTTTGTGCATGCTGGCTTTTAACAAATTTGTTCTTCCGGAGAAAATCTACACAAAAGGGATAAGTTTTATTTCTAAATCAGATATACAGTATGCAGAAGAGATGGGTTATACCATAAAGCTTCTGGCCTATGCCAGAATTGACGAAAAAGAGCGCTTAGAAGCCTGGGTTCATCCCGTCATGATAAAAAAGACCAACCCTTTAAACGGAGTCAATGGCGTTTTTAATGCAATACTTGTGGATGGAAATGCGGTAGGAGAAGTTATGTTTTACGGGCAGGGCGCCGGCATGATGCCTACTGCCAGCGCAGTGGTTGCCGACATAATGGATGTGAAAAATCACATAGTAATACAAAATGGCTGTGAAGAGGTAGACTTAATACCTATTGAAGATACTTTTTCCAAATACTATATAAGAGTTGTCGCTTTTGACAGGCCTGGTGTCATGAGCAAAATCACAGGATTTTTGGGAAATAAAGGGATAAGCCTTCTTTCAGTAGTTCAAAAAGGGACAATGGGAGAGACAGCGGAAATTGTATTGGTGACTCACATTGCAAATACAGGTAAGGTTTTGGAAGCTTTAAAGGAGATAGAAAAGCTAAAGGAAGTAGAAAAAATAGAAAGTGTAATAAAAGTGAGGGAAGATTAAAAATGGCGTACGAAGGAATTATAAAAGCTTATAGAGAGTTTTTGCCTCCCATAAAGGATGAAAATATTGTCACGTTAAAAGAGGGCAACACACCTTTAATTGAAGCTTTTAACCTCCAAAGAAAATATTTGCCGGGTATAAGGGTGTATCTAAAATACGAAGGGCTAAATCCCACGGGTTCTTTTAAGGACAGGGGGATGACGGTAGCGGTATCTCAAGCAAAGCAAGAAGGGTCTAATGCCGTCGTATGCGCCTCAACAGGCAATACTTCTGCTTCTGCAGCAGCCTATGCAGCAAAAGCAGGCCTTAAAAGCGTGGTATTAATCCCTGGCGGTAAAATTGCTCTGGGGAAACTCGCACAGGCAATTGCTTATGGGGCAGAGGTTATTGCGGTAGATGGCAATTTTGATGACGCTTTAAGGCTTGTGAGAGAAATTTCGCAGAAATTCCCGATTACTCTGGTAAATTCTATAAACCCATATCGCCTGGAAGGTCAAAAGACAGCAGCTTTTGAAATATGTGATGTTTTGGGGGAAGTACCAGATTATGTATCTCTTCCTGTGGGCAATGCAGGAAATATAACTGCTTACTGGATGGGATTTAAAGAATACTACAAGAAGGGTAAGATAAAAAAGCTTCCCAAAATGCTTGGCTTTCAAGCGGCAGGAGCGGCTCCTATTGTGGAAGGGCGAGTAATAGAAAATCCCGAGACGATTGCCACGGCTATAAGGATCGGCAACCCTGCCAGCTGGCAGAAGGCGGTGGCTGCAAGAGATGAATCGGGGGGGATAATTGACAAAGTTACGGATGAGGAAATACTGGAGGCTTATTCGATTCTGGCAAAAACAGAGGGGATTTTTGCAGAGCCAGCCTCTTTAGCCTCGATAGCGGGCGTGATGAAAAAATACAGAGAAGGATTTTTTAAAGAGGGCGATTCTGTGGTGTGTATCCTTACAGGGAATGGTCTAAAAGACCCTGATACTGCTGTTAAACTGGGAGGAGAGGTAAAGAAAATTGAGCCAAATCTAAAGGAATTGGAGGAAGTTTTGTATGGATAGCGACATGTCAGGCGGAATGGTAAAAGTGAGGGTGCCGGCCTCAACGGCAAATCTGGGACCCGGCTTTGATGTGCTGGGTGTGGCTTTAAACCTTTATACAGAGATTTCGATGGAGTTCATAGAAGATGGTCTGGAGATTTTTGTAGAAGGGGAAGGGGTAGAAGATATAGAAAATGACCAAAATAATCTGATCTATAAATCGGCAGAAGTGATTTTTAAGAAAATAGGGCTTTTTAATAAAGGGTTGAGGATAAAAATAAAAAATGAAATTCCGCTGGGAAGGGGATTAGGGAGCAGTGCAGCAGCCATTGTAGGTGGGCTACTAGCTGCAAACGAATTGACAGGGAGAGTATTGAGAAGAGAAGAAATACTCGATTTGGCGGCTTCAATAGAAGGACATGCGGACAATGTCACAGCCGCTTTAAATGGAGGGTTGAACGTATCTATTTTTGACAAAAATAAAGTTTATTATGCAAGAAAAGCCCTGGAGGATGACATAGATTTTTTAGCCTTTGTACCTCAGGAAATGGTAAGGACAGAAATTGCAAGAAAAGTCTTGCCTGAAAAAGTGGACTTTAATGATGCTGTATTTAACACGGGAAGGACGGCTTTTTTAGTGAGCGTATTGATTGAGAAAAAGTATGAACTTTTAAAAATTGCCACCCAAGACATGCTTCACCAAAAATATAGAGCAAAACTTGTCCCTTTCATGGAGGAATGCTTTGAAAAAGCATTGTCATCAGGTGCTTATGCTGCTTTTTTAAGCGGTGCAGGTCCGACCATTATGGCCATCTCTTCCCCGGAAAACTCTGAGAGGGTTTTAAAGGAAGTTGGAAAAGTATATGAAGAAAGAGGGCTTTTGTACAGGAGCTACAGGTTAAAATGTGAAAACAATGGAGCACAAGTTTTAAAAGCGCCTTCATTCGTTTGAGGCGCTCAGACTGTTGACAAAATAAAGAAGTGGCATTTTGTGTGTAAATGCGACTTGTT
>NZ_JBNATX010000035.1:0-20181 GCF_049701115.1 Caldanaerobacter sp.
AAACCTTTTCAGGGAAATGGTGTAAGAGCTTTTTGTTGTGTTTATTTATTCATTGAGGTATAATAAAAATAGCCTTTAGATAAATTTAAGCATAAGAAGGTGGTGTAGCATGTACAAAGTAGTTTTACTTCGTCATGGAGAAAGTATATGGAATATGGAAAACAGGTTTACGGGGTGGACAGATGTAGACCTTTCGCCGAAAGGAATTGAAGAGGCAAAACAGGCAGGAAAGATTTTGAAAGAGAAGGGATTTACTTTTGATGTGGCATTTACCTCGGTTTTAAAAAGGGCTATAAGAACTTTGTGGATAGTTTTGGATGAGCTGGACCTCATGTGGATACCAGTTTACAAGTCATGGCGTTTGAATGAGAGGCATTATGGAGCCCTTCAGGGGCTTAATAAGGCAGAAACCGCTCAAAAATATGGTGAGGAGCAAGTGAAGCTCTGGAGAAGGTCTGCAGAGGTTAGACCTCCTGCTTTGACTAAGGATGACCCGAGATATCCCGGCAATGACCCGAGGTATGCCGACCTTTCTGAGGATGAGATTCCTCTCACAGAGAATTTGATAGACACTATAAATAGAGTTATTCCCTACTGGGAGTCCACAATTGCACCGACTATAAAGTCTGGCAAGAGAGTGATAATAGCAGCTCATGGGAACAGTTTAAGAGGCCTTGTGAAGTATCTGGACAATCTTTCTAATGAGGAAATAATGGAGCTAAATATTCCTACAGGTATTCCTCTGGTTTATGAGTTAGATGAGAACTTAAAGCCTATAAGGCACTATTATTTAGCCGATGAGGAGGAACTTAAGAGAAAGCAAAAAGAGGTTGCGGAGCAGGGCAAAGCAAAATAAATGAGAAAGGAATAAAAAGATGAGTGAAAATATTAAGATTCCGGCGGATGTCCCTAAGTCTAAGCATGACGAATATTTGAATAATTATGCTGAGATGACAAAGGGAAGCGGTAGATTAATGCTTTTTGCAGGAGATCAAAAAGTAGAACATTTAAATAAAGATTTTTATGGTGATGGCATTTCACCAGATGATGCGGACCCCGAACACTTATTTAAGATAGCGAGTATGGGCAAAATTGGAGTATTTGCAACACAACTGGGGTTAATTTCTCGTTATGGCATGGATTATAGTGATGTTCCCTATCTTGTAAAGTTAAATTCTAAAACGGATATTATAAAAGAAGATGAAATGGATCCTTTCAGTAATCAATGGATAGATGTAGAGCAAGTAGTAGAATTTAAGGAAGAAAGCGGTCTTAAAATTGTTGGGGTTGGATATACCATATATCCCGGGAGTAAATATGAAGGTGTAATGCTAAGGCAGGCGGCTCAGATTGTGTATGAAGCTCACAAGAATGGACTGGTTACTGTGATTTGGGCGTATCCAAGAGGTGTTTCTGTAGAGGATGAGCTAGATCCTCATCTTATTGCAGGAGCGACAGGAATTGCTGCGGCTTTGGGGACCGATTTTGTTAAGGTTAATTTTCCAAGGGGCAAAGATGATAAAGAAGCTTCATTACTTTTCAAGGAAGCTGTTATGGCTGCCGGGAGAACTAAAGTAGTATGTTCGGGTGGACCAAGCATCGATGTTAAAAGCTTTTTGCAAAGATTATACTATCAAATACATATAAGTGGTGCGTCAGGAAATGCTACAGGTAGGAATATACATCAGAAGTCTTTAAAGGATGCTGTAAAGATGTGCAATGCTATCTACAGCATAACCATAGAGGGGAAAACGGTTGATGAGGCGATGAAAGAATTTGAATAATTTATTTAAACTAGCTTTTTTGGTGTTTATAAAGCAGTAAATTGTGGTTAGAGACAGAGCTCTATGTTTGGGTACACCCTTGGGGTGTGCTTTATTTTTATTTACCTTTTTTAGAAAAAATAGTACAATTAAAATGATAGGAAAAAAAGGGGGATACTTATGGAAAAGATTATAACAAGGCCTAAAGAGATTGATAAAAATGAAAGGGTTTTTTATTCAGGTAATCATTATGTGAGTCTTCCTGAAATATACGAAGATGGGTCGATAAAGAGCCTTAACATAATTTCTCTTTCAAATAAAGGGCTTGTTGAACTTTCTGGAGAAAAAGCTTTGTTTGAACCCCGTTTTTACAAAAAGGACAAAAAGCTTGAAATAGTAAAAAGTGAGATAGAAGAGATATTTTACTACATTCCTTCTATCAAATTATATCTCTCAGATGGGAGTAGTGTTTTAATAAAAATTTACGCTGACCTTAAAGAAAAAGGCTTTATCTACGAATTTGAAAGTTCTGAAGAAATGGAAGTTAGCTTAATAGTTCATCCTGACAAATTAAGCTTTTTGCGTTTTAATTCCCATGAGATTGATTTTAAAAAGGAGTTTAAAATTGACAAATGGCTTAAAAACCCTGCTTTAAACCTTTATTCTTATAATGTGGCCTTTTCTCTTGCATTTGGGGGAGAAAAGGAGTTTGACTACGTTGAAGGGGAAAGAGATATTACCTTGAGGCTAAAACTTAATGGCAAAAACTGCTTTTATATAGCGGTAAATTCTGATATGGATGGAGCTTCTACCACTTTGATTCATCTCAAAAGAAAAGGTTTTGAAAGGATATACGAAGAAGTTTACAGATGGCTTGAGAAAAAATACATAAAGTATTCCCAAGATGAATATCTGGAGAGATTACTTAACAAGAACCTATTTTTCAACTACTTTTTTGCAGTAGGCAAAGACATGGAATCAGATAGCTATGTGGCTTTAACATCAAGGAGTCCCAGGTATTACGTTTCAGGCGCTTTTTGGGAAAGAGACAGCTTTTTATGGTCTTTTCCAGCAATAAAGCTTGTTGACAGGGAGTTTCACAATCTTATTGCGAGGGAGATGATACTAAGGCACAGCAAAAATGCTGGAGACCATGCTCATTACATAGACGGCACAGTGCTTTACCCGGGATTTGAATTAGATGAGGCGGCTAGCTATTTTATACTGCTCAAGGAGATGGATGTAGATCTGGATGATTTGGAGCTTATAAACGCATTGGAGATGGTGTATAGAAGGATTGAGGAAGAATATGACCCCAAAACAGGGCTTTATAAAACTTTTCTACTGCCTTCAGACGATCCTTCAGAATATCCTTTTGTTACAATAGACAATGTAATACTCTTAAGAGGGCTTATCAATTTAAAAGAGCTTTATGTAAAGCTTAACTGGTACAAAAAAGCAGAAGAAATTGAAAAGAAGATAAAGGGGATAGAAAAAGGAATATACGAATACTTGGTGGTAGAAGTAGAAGGGAAGAAGATATTTGCCTGGTCTTCTGATGGGAAGGGAAACTATAGGCTTTACAATGACCCGCCAGGCAATCTGGGGCTTATGTATTATTACGGTTTTGTTGATTGTCAGGATGAGATATTTAAGAATACGATTGATTACTATTATTCGCCGAAATACAAGTATTACTTTAAAGATGCGAAGATAAAAGAATTAGCCTGTGACCATCATCCGAATACTCCGTCAGGTTTAGGTCTTTGTGGAAGTCTACTAAATCCTTTGAAGAGGGAAGAGGCTTTAGGCTGGCTTAAGATGGCTAATATGGATTATGGGCTTTTAGCGGAGAGCGTTGACAAAGACACAGGAGAAGCGAAGACCGGAGTTGGCTTTGCTACAGGAGCAGGGTATCTTGCAATGGCTCTTTACAAAGTGCTTTTTGAGGAGTGAATTTTATGAAGGTTGCCTCTGTAGTTTTGAAAAAAGATGTGGTTTACAAGCTGAAATCTCAGAAAGACTGGATTTGCTGGTATGAGGATGTAATAGGGGAGTGCTGTTTGCAAAAAATTGATATTGCGGTTTTCCCTGCTCTTCTGGGGGAAGTAGGGCATTTCAGAGGAGATTTTGTTGAGATAATAAAAGACCTTTCTTTAAAATATAAGAGTATTGCCATATGCCCTGGAAGTTTTTTTGAGAGGGAAGATGATGGGATTTTTCACTCTTCTTTTTTGGTGATGGAAGGGAATATAATGCTTTTTCAACGGCAACTGTACCTTTCAAAATGGGAGAAGTTTTACGGCCTTTCAAGGGGGACTGACCTTGAAATGGCTGAGATAAAAGGCTTTAAGATTTCTATAATTCTTCCGACAGACTGGTTTTATCCACAAGTACCGAGATATGCTGCTTTAAAAAGGGTTAACCTCGTACTTGCACCTATGGCAATTAAAGGGAATAGAAATTTTGCAAGGCAGATAGCTGGTGTATGGCAAAATGTACAGCAAAACCTGTTTTTTGCAGTGGAAAGTGGCTTCAAAGGTAAGTTTGAAGGGATAGAATTTTTTTCCGAGTCTGCAATTCATGCTCCGTTAGAGATGACTCCTGAAGAAAATGGTTTTTTAGTGAAAGAGGGAGCAGAAGGGAGCCTCATATGGGCAGAAATTTTGGAGGATAAAAGACAGAAAGCGATTTTAAAATTTGATGTTTTAAGACAACTAAATCCAAAGGCTTATAAAAATATTTTTGGGTGATGTCCATGTTAAGATATGTTTTTCAAATAAAGATGTCTGTAAAAAAAGTGAGAAACTATCTCTTTAGTGTAAATGAGATAAAGAAGGAGAAGGAACATTCGGATAAGGTCAGGGTTTCATGTGTACAGAGGGAAATAAAAATCGAGACTTCTTTTGAAGAATATGCAAAGAGGATAAAGGCTTTTGTAGAAGAAGCTGCCTTGAGGGAAAGCGATATAGTGGTCTTTCCCGAATACAACTTTTTTGACTTATTTGGTTTGATTCCCGGATTTAGAAAGATGAATGACCTCTTAAATTCCCTTTCAAAGGAGAAAAAGGGAATAAACGATGATAAAGGCGGTGGAGAAGGAGTATTAAAGTATTTATTCAAAGAAATATCGAAACCCTATATGAAGGCTTTTGAGGAATTAATGAAGGGACTTGCAAAAAAATACGGGGTTTACATTTATACTGGAAGTTACATAATAAATGAAGATGGCAAGCTTTACAACGGCGGAGCATTGATATCGAGGGAAGGAGAAATTTTAGGAAGGCAGAAGAAGATTCACCTCACTGATTTTGAGGAGAAGATAGGGTTTGAGAGAGGCGATGAACTTAAGGTATTTTCGCTTGATATAGGGAAAGTGGCTTGCCCTGTATGCATGGATGCAACATATTTTGAAACTTTCAGGATAGCATATGAAATGGGGACCGATATAGTTCTTTTGCCAATAGCTAACAATGAGGAGTATAATTTTTGGAGGGCATTAAGGGGCATATGGCCAAGGGTTCAGGAGTCTTATGTGTATGGAGCAAAAGCTTCTTTGAACGGGTGGATAGGTGGTATTCATTTTACGGGCAGAGCCGGGATTTTTGCTCCAATAGATATAACTGAAAATGAGGATGGAGTTTTGGCGGTGTCTCCCCACTATGAAGGCGATTTTTTGGTAACAGCCGACCTTGATATAGCAAAACTTCATTATGCGAGGGAAAAAGCGGAGTATTTCGGAGATAGAAATGACGTCTTTGAAAGGGATTATTACGAAAAAGTGTATAAACCTTTATTGGAAGGAGAAAGAGGATGAAAGAAAAAAGATTTTACATGCTTTTTATGTATTCTTTGGGTTATATGGGAATATCAATTTTCACCCAGACGGCGGTGAAATGGTATCAATATTATTATACTCCTCCTGCTTTCAACACTCAGGGGCTTAAAATTCTTGTGCCTATAGGCCTTATAGGCTTTTCCATGATAGTTGCTCGAATTTTTGATGGGATTTCTGATCCAATAGTGGCTTATTATTCGGATAAGCTAAGGTCAAGATGGGGAAGGAGGATTCCCTTTGTCTTATTTGGAAGTCCTGTTTTGTTTTTGGCATTTATAATGATATGGTTTCCTCCTATAGAGCACGAATCTATATTGAATTTTATCTATTTGACATTTGTTCTTAGTTTGTTTTTTGTAGCTTTTACAGCGGTAGTAGCACCTTACCTTGCCCTTATTCCTGAGGTAACAAAAAACGCAGGGGAGAGGATAACTCTTACGATGATGCAGGGGATAACCCAGATTTTGGGTGTTATGATAGCAGAAGCTGGTTCCGGAATTTTGATTGGAATTTTCAATTTTAAGGTGATGGGAATCATACTGGGCAGTTTCGCCTTTGTGACGCTTATGCTGACCCCTCTTTTTGTGAAGGAAGAACCAGTAAAAGAGGAAGATATGCCGACAGTCTCGATGTTTGCTTCTATAAAGATGACTTTTTCAAATAAAGACTTCATCTATTACTTGACTGCCATCACAGCATTGTGGTTTGGGCTTAATACCCTTACAATTGCTATGCCTTATATTACGGAAGTTCTTCTTAGAATTCCTGCTGAAAATTCCGGATTTATGATTGCGGGAGCCTTTGTGGTAGCTGTTTTTTTCAGTTTTTTTGTGCCAAAGCTAAGCCTTGCATATGGGAAAAAGAAGGTGTTTATAATATTTTCGATATTTTTTGCATTTATACTGGGGCTTACAGGTCTTTTTGGTACGGTTTTTAACAGGACTTTGTCTATTGTAATAATTTTGCTTGCAGGGATCCCTCTTTCTGTGTTTTTTGTGATACCTAATGCTATGATCGCAGACATAGCGGAATTAGATGGCATTAAAGTTGGTCAGAGAAGAGAAGGTATGTTTTTTGGGGCGCAAGGGTTTGTGGTAAAGGTAGTAATGGGGATTTCCTCACTTGTTACACCTCTTCTTTTTAAACTCTTCGGGTATAGTTCAGAAAATCCTTTAGGATTAATGCTTTGTGGACCTTTAGCGGGGGTGTTGATACTTTTGAGCTTAATAGTCTTTAGGAATTATTCCATATCGGAGAAGGAGTTAGAGGAGGCAAAAAAGTTTAAATAAAGTTAGACAAATTATTGACAAACTTTTTGCCGTGTAATATTAATTATAGTGAAGCGAGGCTTTTTGAAAGGAGAATTAACTATGAACACAACACCTACTGCTTCAAGGCTTCACATTGGGATTTTTGGAAGGAGAAATGCAGGTAAATCAAGCCTTATAAACGCTTTGACAAATCAGGAAATAGCTATTGTGTCAGAGGTGGCGGGAACTACTACCGATCCTGTATCAAAAGCCATGGAAATTCTTCCAATAGGGCCTGTAGTCATAATCGATACGGCAGGGCTAGACGATGAAGGGTTTCTTGGAGAGTTAAGGGTAAAAAAGACCTACGAGGTTTTACAAAGGACAGACCTTGCGATATTGGTTATAAATGGAGAAGAAGGGGTTACACAGGTTGAAGAAGATTTTTTAAAGATTGTAAGAGCCAAAGGAATTCCTGTAGTAGGGGTAATTAACAAAAAAGATTTGTCAAATTATTCACAATTACAAAAAAAAGACTGGGAAAAAAGATTGGGTATAAGGTTGATCGAAGTTTCTGCAGTCAAAAAAGAGGGGATTGAGGAACTGAAGCTTGAGATTATTAAAAAGGCTCCTCAGGACGAGAGTATAAGGCTTGTAGGGGATTTAATAAAAAAGGGAGATTTGGTGATTCTTGTAGTACCAATTGATAAAGCTGCCCCGAAAGGAAGGCTTATATTACCTCAACAACAAACGATAAGAGATATACTGGATAATGGTGCAGTTGCAGTTGTTGTAAAAGATACAGAGTTAAAAGAGACCTTTGATAAATTAAAAGTTAGACCTTCTTTGGTTATAACGGATTCTCAGGTTTTCAAAAAAGTAGCAGAAATTGTTCCTCGAGACGTACCTCTTACTTCTTTTTCCATACTCTTTGCTCGCTACAAAGGCGATTTGGAGGAGCTGGTAAGAGGTGTTAAGGCCATTGAAAGATTAAAGGATGGAGATAAAGTTTTAATTGCAGAAGGCTGTACTCATCACAGGCAGGAAGATGATATAGGGACGGTAAAAATACCTAGATGGTTAAGAGAAAAGACTGGGAAGGAATTGAAATTTAATTGGTCAAGCGGAATGACTTTTCCAGAGGACTTAAACACATACAGCCTTGTAGTTCACTGTGGTGCTTGTATGCTTAATAGAAGAGAGATGATGTACAGAATTTCTTATGCAAAGGAGAAGGGTGTACCCATTGTTAATTACGGTATACTTATAGCGTATGTAAATGGCCTTTTACCCAGGGCAATCGAGATTTTTAAATCAGCAAAAAAAGTATACGAGGAAGAGGAGGATTAAGTGGAGAAGATTTTTCTAAATTTTGAAAGAACATATGCAGAGTAAGCAATAGCTATTGCACCGCTCACTATAAAAGTTATATGAGAACCGAATCTTTGCGCCAGACTCCCAGCATACAGAGAGCCTATAGGAGTTACACCACCGAATACTAAAGAGTATACACTCATTACTCTTCCTCTAAATTCGTCTAAAGAATTTATTTGTATTGTAGTATTGGCAGAGGAACTGAAGGTGATCATGAACCAGCCAGATAGAGCAAGAAAAAGAGCAGTTAATGCATAGCTACTCTGGATGCCTATGAGTATTTGAAAAATTCCCAGTCCTATTCCCCCTCCGAAAAGATAGACGGGTTTTACACCTCTTTCGCTTATTGAAGCCAAAGTTAGTGCTCCTAACAGGGCTCCTATTCCCATTGCTGACATCAAGAGGCCATAGCCGGTTGCTTCTCTATGGAGTACATTTTTGGTGAAAACCGGTACCAAAACATTAAAATTCATAGAAAAAGTGCTTAAAATGGCTATCATTAAAATCGTGTGAAGTATTATAGGAGTATTTTTTATGTATATAATTCCATCTTTTAAATCTTCGATTATTTTTGTTTTTACATTTGTTAATTTTGGTGTGATTCCTTCTACAGTTATGAATAAAAGCCCTAATATAACTGCTATAAAACTTGCGGAATTTAGATAGAAGCAAACAGCATAACCAAGTTTTCCTATTAATATTCCTGCTATTGCAGGACCTACTATTCTTGCTGCGTTAAATACTGCAGAATTTAGTGCTATTGCGTTCATGAGGTCTTTTTTGCCTACAAGGTCAATTATAAAAGATTGGCGTGCCGGAACGTCTATTGTGTTTAGAAATCCGTTTATAAGAGCCAGAATCATTATTTGCCAATAATTTATAAGTTTTAAAGCCGTGAGGGTTGCTAAAATAAAAGATGTAACTGCAAAGCTTGACTGAGTAAAGAGTATCAGTTTTCTCTTTGGGAATCTGTCTACTATTACGCCGGCAAAAAGAGAAAAAAGCATCATGGGTAAAAATTGTACAGCACTTATAAGTCCTAGTAAAAAAGAAGAGTTTGTTAGTTTAAGGACTAACCAACCCTGTCCTATGTTTTGCATCCAGGTGCCTATTAAAGACACCATTTGACCTAACCAGAAGAGGCGAAAGTTTCTATGTTCTAAAGCAGGGAAAGCTTCAGTAATTCTCATACAAAAGCTCTATGGATAAGTTGAAGTACTTTTTAGCCTCTTCTGGTTTGTTGAGGGCTATGTAAAGATTGCCCAACCCCTTATATGCTTCTGAAAGGTCTTTTTTAAGACCTAATCTTGAAAGTATTTCTGCGGATTTTAAGAGTTCCTCTTCACTAAGTTCAAAATTGCCTTGTTTTAAATGTAAGCTGCCGAGTATGGTATAAATTCTTCCAATTTCTTCTTCTTCCCCCAGTCTTGTGACTATTTCTAAAGACCTATTTAGATATTCTAAGGCTTTGTCGAAGTCTTCCCTTAAATAATATATTCTTCCGATTTCTGTTAAATTATATGCCATTCCTCTTTCGTTTTCCAGCTCTTTATAAAGGGAGTAGCTCTTTGTAAAGTATTTTTCTGCAATGTCGTATCTTTTAAGGTCTGTATATACAAATCCCAGGTAGTTGTATTCATTGGCTATGTCTGCTTTTATGTTGAGGGTTTTGCTTATGAGTATCGCTCGTCTTATATATTTTATGGCGTCTTTATACTGTTTTAGTTCATGGTTTACAAGGCCCAATCCGTTGGTTGCAAGAGCTATAAAATCCACGGCTTCAATTTGGGTTGCGTATTCCAGGCATTTCATATAGTAATCTCTAGCTTTTATGAATTCTCCCATTTTGCTGTAAAGATTTGCAATACTATAAAGTATGCGTGCCTTTAGGTGAAGATTTTTGGAAGAGTATTTTTCATGAGTTTCCAAAGCCTTTAAATAGTTTTCAAGAGAAGACTGAAAGTTTTGAAGATTTCCGAGACTTAAGGCCTTTATGTGGTATAGTTCTACTAAAATGCTGTCGTTTATTTTCTTTTCAAAATAGGGCAAGATTTTATCTACAACCTCGAGCGCTTTTGAGTAGTTTTTGGTTTCTATGTAACATTTCGCAAGGTGAAAATTTATTATGTTTGTGGAATACTCGTCTATTGAATTTTCTAAAATTTCAAGGTATAATTTAATCGCTTCCTCGTAGTTTTTATTGTCAAAAAAGCGCTCAGCAGTGAGGAATTTTTCAAGTATTGTCTTGTATTTTTCAAGTTCTTTTTTTAGTTCTTCTTTTTCTACATAATCGTCATCTAAAAAGTATGTTATAGGTTTATTTAATCTTTCTGCAATGTAACTTAAGGCTTTGAGGGAAGGGCTAATTTTTCCTTTTTCAATAAGACTTATGTACCCTTTTGAAAATTCTCCTCCTGATAAATCTCCTTGTTTTAAGAATTGGCGCTTTCTTTCTTCTCTTATTCTTCTTCCTAATTCTGCCATATCCATATGGAACACTCCTTTAAATTGTGCTAGAATATATTATAATTTAATTTGGCAACTTTTTCAACAGGGGAGAAAAGAAAAAATTTAACTATATAAAAAATACTGAAAGTGATATAATATTATCCGTAAACACTTTTTCGGGGTGATATTTGTGAGCAAACTAGCTATAGTAGGATTGGGATCAGGTTCAATGGACGATTTGACAGTAGGAGCTTTAAAGAAATTGGAAGAAGCTGAGCGGATTTTTTTGAGGACCGCTAAGCATCCTGTTGTGAAAGAGTTGGAAAAGAAGGGCTTTATTTTCGAAACTTTTGATAGTTTTTATGAAAAGTACGAGACTTTTGAAGAAGTGTATGAGAATATAGCACGAGAAGTTGTAGAAAAGGCAAAAAAATATCAAAAAGTAGTTTATGCAGTTCCTGGACATCCATATGTGGGTGAAAAAACTGTAGAGTACATATTAAACTTTTGCGATGGATGTGCCGATATATCAATAGAACTGGTTCCTGCGGTTTCATCGATTGATGCGATTTTGAACGATTTGAAAGTTGACCCTGTAGAAGGATTAAAAATAATTGATGCCCTTTCTCTAAGTGAGCAAAGGCCGGATAAGAGATGCCACAATATAGTGCTGCAGGTTTATGATAAGTTTGTTGCATCAGAAGTGAAATTGAAACTGTCAGAAGTTTATGGAGATACTCATGAAGTGGTGGTTATAAAAAACGCTGGAATGAGGGATCGAAAAATTGAAAAAGTGCCTATATACGAGATTGACAGGTTAGATTGGATTGATTATTTGACTTCTCTGTACATTCCTCCTGCAAAGGGATTTTTTCAGGAAAAATACGATATATACGACCTTTTGGATATAATGAAGGCTCTGAGGGCCAAGGATGGATGCCCTTGGGATAGGGAACAGACCCATAAGACTTTAGAGAAGTACTTAATTGAAGAAAGCTATGAGCTAGTTGATGCCATTGAAAAAGAGGAAGAAGAGAAAATGGTGGAAGAGCTGGGAGATGTTCTTTTGCAGGTGGTTTTCCACTCTCAAATAGCGGCGGAAAGGGGAACATTTGATTTTGGAGAAGTTGTAGATAGAATATGCAAAAAGATGATTTGGCGCCATCCCCACGTTTTTGGAGAAGACAAGGTAAGAAGTTCGCAGGAGGTTTTAGATAGGTGGGAAAAACTAAAGTGGGAAGAAAAGAAAAAAGAAGAAAGGAAGTTTAATTCTTATACGGATGTTTTGAGGGATGTGCCGCGTTATGTGCCTGCTTTGATGAGAAGTTTTAAAGTGCAGGAGAAAGCTGCAAGGGTGGGGTTTGATTGGGATCGGGTTGAGGATGCTTTTTTAAAGGTCTACGAAGAATTAGAAGAGTTAAAGGAGGTGTATAAAGGAGGAAATAAGGAAAAGATAAAAGAAGAGGTAGGTGATTTAATTTTTGCGGTAGTTAATGTTGCGCGATTTCTTGATGTGGACCCTGAGCAGGCTACTCATCAGACGGTGGAAAAGTTTATTGAAAGGTTTTCCTATATAGAAGAGAAAGCTACAAAAAAAGGCATGAAGTTGGAAAATATGACATTAACTGACATGGATGTGCTTTGGAACGAGGCTAAAACAAAGAATTTCAATAAAAAAAATGAAAAATAAGCTTAAATTAGCAGGATTTTTCGATTTTGTGAAGAATAAATAAAAAGTAAAAGTATAATAATTAAAATAACGAAGGAGGGTATTGATTGTGAATAAGGCAGAACTTGTTGCGAAAATTGCTGAAAAAAGTGAGCTTACCAAGAAAGATGCTGAGAAAGCATTAAACGCTTTTATCGAGGCAGTTCAAGAAGCATTAAAGAATGGCGACAAAGTCCAGTTGGTAGGTTTTGGGACTTTTGAAGTCAGGGAGAGAGCAGAGAGAAAAGGCAGAAATCCTCAGACAAGAGAGGAAATAACAATCCCTGCATCAAAGGCTCCTATATTCAAGGCTGGTAAGGCTTTAAAGGATTTAGTTAACTCTTAAAAGAAAATCAGGTCGGTTTCGACCTGATTTTCTTACTTTTAAGGAGGTGGAAAACTTGAGAGTAGACAAATTTTTGAAGGTTTCAAGACTTATAAAAAGGCGTACGGTAGCAAAAGAAGCCTGTGATAAAGGGCTTGTTTTTATAAACGGCAAGCAGGCGAAAGGAAGTGATCAGGTGAAAGAAGGGGATATTTTGGAACTGCATCTGGGAGATAAGGTAGTGAAAGTAGAGGTTTTAAAATTAAAAGAGCATGTTTCAAAAGATGAGGCTTCTGAAATGTACAAAGTTTTGGAACAGTGAATTATTTGACAAAATCCCTCAAATACTAATTATTAAAAGGAGGGATTTTGCTTGATAAAATTAAGAAAAATCCTGGTTTTCTTTTTTGTTGCGAGTTTGATTTTTTCTCTTACAGCTTGCAAGAAGCCTGTGAAGAAACCGGAACCTATAAGAAAACCTAAAATGGAAATGCCTAAGATACCTGCCAAGATAAGTAGGGGTGAAAATAAAGAGCCTATTCTTAAGGTCTATGTGGTTCAAAAAGGTAGGATAGAAGAGATGCCTTTAGAAAAATATGTTGAGGGCACGGTAGCAGGAGAGATAAAAAATGATTGGCCCATTGAAGCTATAAAAGCTCAGGCTATTTTAGCTAGGACATATGTGCTAAATTTTGTTAAGACTAAAAAGTCCAAGTACAAAGGAGCAGATATATCTACGGATTTTGAGGAGGCACAGGCCTGGAATCCGGTGAATGTGAATGAACGGATAAAAAAAGCTGTTGAAGAGACAAGAGGAGTTGTTTTAGTGTACAATGGCGATTTTATAAATGCCTGGTTTCACTCCCACTCCGGTGGTCAAACGGCACTTTCGAAGGAAGGACTAAATTATAAAAAAAGTGAACCGCCATATATTGTAAGTGTTAAATCAAAGGAAAGTGCTAGGGCACCAAGAGATATAAAAAATTGGGAAGTTTCTTTTACAAAAGGAGAAGTTTTAAATGCCTTAAAGAAGATGGGGTTGGGTATGAATGATTTTAAAGAAGTGAAAATAGCCAAGAGAGGGCCTTCCGGTAGGGTAGTAACTTTGATGTTTGATAAGACTCATGTCAATGCGCCAGATTTCAGGATGGCTATAGGAAGTGAAAGGTTAAAGTCCACTTTTATAGAGGAGGTAAGTTTTGACGGGAATAGAGTTTTTTTTAAAGGGAAGGGATTTGGACATGGCGTAGGGATGTCCCAGTGGGGAGCCTATCAAATGGCTGAAGAAGGGAAAAAAGCGAAGGATATTTTGAATTATTATTTTAAAGGTGTAGAGATAGTAAAAATATGGGATTAGAATTTTTGTTCTAAAAAATGTACAAGAGTCATAGATAATACTAGCTGGAAAAATTAAAGGGGGATTTTTATGGAAGATAAAAGGTTTGTGTCAAAAGGGATAAAACCCCATAATGTGTCTATAGAAAATAGAGAGAAGATGAATATTACTGGGGTATTAAATGTTATAAGCTTTGATGAAGAATCTGTGATTATGGAGACAGAGATGGGGATTTTGACTGTAAGGGGGCAAGGGCTTCATATCAATAAGCTCAATCTGGATGAAGGACAAGTATCCTTAGATGGGGAGATTGTAAATCTAAATTATTCTGAAAAAGGGGGGATTGTTTCAAAGTCTGGTGGGTTTATAAGCAGAATGTTCAGGTGAGTCGCGCAATGCGGCTTTTTTATTTTTCCTCTTCTTGATATAATAAAGCTGAAAACGTAAGGATAAATAAGGGAGTGAAAGAATGTGGAAGGAGAGAAAAGAAATTGGTTCAAAGACATGACTTTAAAAGAAAAGCTTCAATATATATGGGATTATTACAAAATCCACATAGTGATCGGGCTTCTTTTGATATATGTTTTGACTATGTTTACTTTAAGTCTTATTAATAGAAAAGAATATATTCTAAACATAGCTTTAATAGGCGAAAGAATAGACTTTGATATGTTAAGTCAATTTTCTAATGAGGTGACAAAAGAAATCATAGGAGACCATGCTGGTAAAAAAGAGGCTTCGGTGGATTTTTATAAGCTGATGAGAGATTACCATGGAGACCTTGTATTAGATCCTGCTTCCACGCAAAAACTTATTGCTAGGATTGCAGCAAAAGAGATAGATGTAATAATACTTGATAAGAAGACATTTGATGCGTTGGCTGTACAGGGAGCTTTTTTAAAGCTTGATGGGAGGCTTGAAGGTCTAAATCTTAACAGGTATAAGGTTGTGAAGGCAGTAGAAGATACCAACGGAGTTAAAAAGGGTATTTATGGGATATATGTTAATCCAGATAATAAATATCTTAAGAAACTTGGTTACGACTATCATGACAAAATAATCGCCATTCTCTCTAATTCACAACATAAAGACCTTTCGTTAAAATTTTTGAAGTGGCTTTTAGGAGGATGAAGGGAGAGGGAGGAATGAAAAAAATTTTTTTGGTGGACTTTGATGGTACTGTCACTAAAGAAGATACTGTCTATATGATGGTAAATAAGTTTGCAAAAGAAGGATGGCAGTACTACAATGAACTGTGGGAAAAGGGAGAAATGTCTACAGAGGAGTGCGCTGTAAATATTTTAAAATTAATGCAGGTTTCGCAAGAGGAGCTTTTAGAATTCATAGTACAAAATGTAGAAATAGATGAATATTTTACTGAATTTTTAAAATTAACAAAGGAAAAAGGATGCGAAGTACTTATTGTCAGTGATGGATACGATTTTATAATAGATGCCGTGTTTAAGAAATATAATTTAACACTGCCTTATTATAGTAACAAAATGTGGTTTGAAGATGGAAAAATAAAAGTGGCTTTCCCTTATAAAGATGAAGTATGCGATAAATGTGGAATGTGCAAGCTCAATATTTTAAAAAAGTACAAGAGAAAGGGGTACAGGGTTGCTTTTGTAGGAGATGGATACTCTGATTTTTGTGTAGTGGAATATGCTGATGAAGTTTTTGCCAAAGACGTGTTAGCAAATTACTGTTTGGAAAAAGGAATTGGGTTTTATAGATTTGAGAATTTTAAAGATATAGTAGGATATATTCTGTAAAAGCGATAAACACTAATGCGTGTTTATCGCTTTTACGAGAGGAGGAAGTACCTGTTTTTTACGAGAAATTACATAGGGGAGATAGAAACTGTTGTTTTGTATCTTTACATCAAAAGCCCTTTCGAGGAGTTCTTTGTTCTCTCCTACAAAAAGGATTTCTGATCCTTCGTTTATAATGTCTGTCAGCATAAGAAGTAATATGTCATATCCTTTATCACTTCTTACCTTTTCCATGAAGGAGATGAGGTCTTTTTTGAGTTCCCCTGGATCTGCTAAGGTATTTACCTGTCCGATGCCTATTTTGTATTTATTTACGGTGAATTCTTTAAAGTCAGTGTAGAAAATTTCTTCTACTGTTTTCCCTTCCAATGAGGTTCCTGCTTTGAACATCTGATTTCCAAATTCGTTTATATCTATTTCTGCTATCTCTGCGAGTTTTTTTGCGGCTCTTACATCTTCAGGGGTGCAAGTGGGAGATTTAAAGACCAGTGTATCGGATAATATTGCTGCACACATTATTCCAGCTATTTTGGGTTCGGGTATCAAGCCCTTTTCTTCGTACAACCTGTTTATTATAGTTGCTGTAGATCCTACAGGGTGGTTTCTGAAAAGTATTGGTTGGTCTGTTTCGATTGTCCCTAGACGATGGTGGTCTATGATCTCAAGTATTCTTGCTTGCTCTATTCCTTCTACTGCTTGAGAAAATTCATTGTGGTCGACTAAAATCACATTTTTTCTTTCGTAATCTAAAATATGCCTTCTTCCTAAAAGACCTACTACTCTTCCCTCTTCATCTAATACTGGGAAATTGCGATATCTATATTTTAGCATGACTTCTTTTACATCGTCGATGTAGTCAGTGAGCCTAAAACTTACAATATCTTCTTTTTTTATGATATAAGACAGGGGAATGCTTTGATTCAGAAGTTTTACTGTATCAAAAGTATCGGGGACAACTCTTATTAAAGTTACTTCATGCTTTTTTGCCAGCTCTATAATTTTTTCTGATACGGAATTGTTACCAGTTATTATAAGAGCCTTTACGCCTCTTTCAATAGCAAGTTCTTGAATGTCTTCTCTATCGCCGACTATAAGCGTATCCCCTGGTTTTATTCTTTTTAAAACATTGTCTTTTGACATAGCGGCTACGAGCACGTTTCCTTCTATATAGTCTAAATATCTTAACAAAACCTCGCCTTTTAAGGTGGTAATCAGGTTTTCTACAGGTATTTTGTATCTTGAAAGCTCATGGGCAGAGGATAGATAGGCTTTTGCTAAGTCTCCAACTGTTGCTATACCCACTAATTTGTTGTTCTCGTCTACTACTGCAAGTGTCCTTATGTTTTTTTCCATCATGGCGTTCCAAGCTTCAAACATGGAAGCATTTTCTCTGAATACTAAAGGACTGTCAAATCTTATATCCTGGACTTGGGTATATACATTTTCAATCAGGATAGGTTCTTCTATACCAAAATAGTCCAGCACAAATTTTGTTTCTCTGTTTAATGGTCCTAGCCGTACGGGAATAGCATTTATTCCTTCTGTTATTCTTTTTAAATGAGCATATGCTATAGCAGAGCAAATCGAATCAGTATCTGGATTCTTGTGACCGCATACATAAACTGTCTTCATTTCGCATCGCCCCTGTTTTTAATTTTCATGGTCGTAGCTGTGGATAAATATAATATAACAGGAAAAGGAGGAGATGTAAATGGTAATTACTATACAAAGCCAAATTTATTCTTTTTTGGTTACGGTCTACGGGGGATTTATACTGGGTGCTTTATACGATTTTTTTAGAGTAGTGCAGAAAATACTTCGTTTAAAAAGGGGACTTGTTACAGCAGTAGATATTATATTTTGGCTTATAAGTACAGGTGTCATACTGTACTTCTTGTATATGAGCAATTACATAGACTTGAGATTTTACAACTTTCTCGGCTTTTTATTGGGATTTTTGCTTTATTACTTTTTGCTCAGTGATTTTATTACAGAAATTTTTACTAAAATAATGACTGGTATAATACTTTTTTTCAGATTTGCAGCAGAAATTTTATTTAAACCTTTTGTGGCTGTAATATGTTTTTTTAAAAGGCCTTTCGATTTCATAAAAAATCTTATCAAGGAGGAATTTAAATATTTTAAGATTTTCAAAGGGAAAAAATAGAGGAGTTTTTAAAAATGTGTCGAATTACACTAATATATAAAGGCGTTTGAAAAGAGGGAGATAGGGATGAAAAAACTAAAGAAGTTACTGATCTTTGGTTTTATCTTGTATCTTGGTGTAACCTTTTTAGGACAGCAGTTTACTTTGATGAGATTAGATAGCAAATACAAGGAGTTGAAAGCTAAAGCGGCTGATGTACTTAAGGAGAATGATAATTTGAAAAAAACTTTGGAGGAAGTTAATAGCGATAATTTTATAGAAAAAATAGCGAGGGAAAAATTGGGGCTTGTTAAAAAAGGTGAGATAATATACATAGATATTAACAAAGGAGGTGGTGAGAAGAAATAAAGGAGCAAAAAAACTGTTGAAATATTTTGTGTTTTAATATATAATAATTCCATTAGCAAAAACATGAGAGGGAGGATATTTACTTTTATGCCATTTGAAGTTGGGGATATCGTCGAAGGAACTGTATTGAACATCACAGATTTTGGGGCTTTTATCAAATTGCCGGAGGGGAAAACGGGACTGGTTCACATTTCTGAGGTTGCTAACACATATGTTAGGGATATTAGAGATTTCTTAAAAGAGAATGACAAGGTCAAAGTCAAAATATTATCCATGGAACCAAATGGTAAAATAAGCCTGTCTATAAAGAAGGCAATGCCTCAAAATGCTCCTAAGCAAAGAGATTTTTCAGGGCAAAACGGTAGAAACAACAACAGTTCTTTTGAAGAGAAATTATTGAAGTTTTTAAAAGATTCTGATGAGAGACAGCAGCAATTACGCAAACATCTAGATTCAAAAAGAAGAAATACAAGTTATAGAAGAAGCAATGGATACTAACTTCGGGGCCTCCCGAAGATTTTTCATAAGTTGGGGGTTATTATGAGAGTATCTGCGATAGATATTGGGACAAATTCTGTAAGGCAACTGATATGTGATGTAGAAGATGGCAGTTTAATTAGATTGCGTAAAGATGTAAAAATAACCCGTTTAGGAGAAGGATTAATAAAAACGGGTAGACTAAACCCTGGTGCTGTTCAGAGAACTGTGGAGACAATAGGAGAATTTATATCAATGGCAGAGAAGGAAGGTGTAGATGAGATTTATGCTTTTGCTACTTCTGCTATGAGGGAAGCCAAAAACAAGGAATTATTTTTAGATAATTTTTCAAAGTTTGATGTAACATTGGATATACTGGATAGTGATACCGAAGGCCTCTTTGGGTATATAGGTGCTGTCAAAGGGATAAAATTAGATAAAGCGCTGGTTATTGACATAGGGGGCGGTAGCACAGAATTAGCCTATAAAGGTTATGAATTTATAAAAGAAAGTTTTGGTATAGGTGCTGTGAAACTTACCGAAGAATTTGTAAAAAACGATCCCCCCTCTTTAGAGGAATACAACGATATGAGGCTTTACGTGATAGATACATTGATAAATACAATAGGGAAGTATAATGAAATTGATGGGCTTGTTGGGATTGGAGGGACTATTACAAGTTTAGCAGCAGTATCACAACAGTTAGAAGTTTATTCAGAGGAAAAAGTACACGGATATGTTCTAGAGAGGGAGGAAATAAAGAGAATTTTAGATAGATTTATGTCCGTTTCGCTTGAAGAAAGAAAAAAAATAGTTGGTCTTCAGCCAGAAAGAGCCGATATAATAATTGCTGGAACGGCGATTCTGCTTACATTAATGGAAATATTTAATAAGGATAGGATAATTGTAAGTGAATGGGATAATTTAGAAGGAGCAGTCTTGTATAAGTTTGGCGGTGTGAAGATATAATTTGTTTTGTATAGATGAAATATTTTGCTGTCTTTATGACAGCTTTTTTAATAATTGGATGAAATTGCACAAAAGAAAAATAAAAATAATCGTCATTTCAGAAGAAACAATTCCTACGAGGTGATGATTTTTGTTCTCTGCTGGTAGAGGTATAATGATAAAGAGGGGGACACTTCAAGTGTTACGGATGTGTGGGATATAGGAATAGGTAGATGTGAGCTACCTATTCTTTTTTATATTTGTCTCTATTTTAAAATTTGAAAATATGCCTTTAGCTGTAACATCTTTAAAGTAAAAAGCCTATAATATTTTTAACTTTAACTTATTAAATTATTGAATCGGCGCCACATTAGTATTATAATTTTGAGATATAAAAACATTATCTAAGAAAGGAGGTAACAAT
>NZ_JBNATX010000036.1:0-19350 GCF_049701115.1 Caldanaerobacter sp.
CAAGAAAATTTATAATATAGACATGGAAAATTTTCAAAAGCTTTAATATAAAAAAAAGCAAGGGGCAATATCTTACTCCCTGCCGTCAGGTACCACTGAAAGTATGTTTTTGTAATTTTTTATGACTACAATAGGCGTTTGCTGTTCTGAGTTACCTGAAGGATTGTCCAAAAAAAGCTTTTCTACGTATTTCTTATCTACTCCTTTTGAGGCACCAACGCAGTCAGCTTTGTGTAAATCATTTGCGTCAATTATTACAGCATCCACTCCTGTTTTTTCTTTTATCATGTCGCAAACTTTGTCCGGGTCTTTGGGGCCTAAAACTACATGTCTATGATACGGTGGCATAGTCCCTGCAAAATCGTCAATTAAAGCCACTTGCCTTCCTGCTATTATAAAAAACCAGCCTTTTCTACCTAAAAGTTTTCCTATTCCACCTACTATTGCCGCTATTAAGATTCTAAACCACCCCACTTCATTTATAGCGCACTGCATGCCATAAGGAGAAGTGAGGCTGCCTTTTCTATCCGTAAATTTGCAGAGTATCCTAGCTAAAAGCCCTGGTTTAATCTGCTCAGGGAGATATGCTCTTCCTTGACTTATAGCAACTACGCTTTCTGCAATAGATATCAAATCTCCTGGTTCAGCTATATCTTTGGTATAATGGTATACCACCTCTACTATATCGTCCTTTTCTGTTATAATGTGAGTTCTTATTGGTATTTTCCCATTCATAGTTTAAGCCTCCATTTATCCTAAAAATTGTAATACTAAAATTTTTAGTAAATATCTTTTATTTTTTTCTTGCTGTGGTAAAATATATTTAGCTTTATCACAATTATATCATAACTTTCTCACAGTTTTATCACAAATTTTTATAATTGGAGAGGGGAAAATGTTAAACAAGCTGACAAATATAAGGATTGATTCTGCCTGTAAAAGCTTATCTATAAAAGAGCACAAGAGCCTGGTGGTTTTTGATTTTTCTTTAGACATCCCTTCACATCAGGCAGAAATTCATGAAAACACCATAAAAATAATATTCTCTAGTGTACCCCTTAATATGCCAAAAGGCATATACAAAGTTTTGGATGGCATTATATCATCTGTCGAAATAAAGCAACAAGGAGAAGACATTGTGGCTTCCCTTTATCTTGATTTTCCATCCAACTTTGAAGTAAAGACAATAAAAGGAATACCCTCGCAATTTGAAGTGTACATAGATAGAAGCCCGCTCATAGAAGTATTAAAAGGAAGGAAAATAACAATAAATCCTGGTTTTAGCAAAAAAACCAAAAGCCCTACAGGACTTTTTATGCACATCCCAATGATGGGAATAGCAAAAAAGTTAAATTTTCTGCTTAGTAATTGTAAGGCAGAAAGCAAAATAACCTGGGAAAAAGACCCTCAAGAGAGAAATTTAAATGAGTTGGATTCTGAAATTCTAATTGACCTTTACACAGAAGCATCATTTAAAGGAGAGAGTGGATTTAAGGTATACTACGAAACCCAGAATAGCACTTCTTTTGACCTTGCTAAATGTGTAAATAGGGCAATGGAAGAAAAACTACAACTCCCAAACCTAGGAATTTTTGAAAAAAGGTTCGGATACAAAAACAGCATCATCCCTCTCGGCGTCGTACCAGCTATGGAAGACGTGAGAATAGACGATGCTCACCTGAGAGATATCGATTATAGAGAAAAAGTAGCTCAAGCGATATTTAACGGAATAGTAAAATTTTATTCGTAAAAAACAGGGTTACAGCACTACCTGTACCCTGTTTTTTAGATTGATAAAATTTTCTCCCACATCGCAGGTATAGGCATAAACTTCTACGCCTTTTGTGAAAGCTTCTCTTAAAAATTGTCCAAATTGAGGGTCCTGTTCGTCATTTGGAGTAAAATATTTGATGTCATCCATTTGAATTAAGAAAACAACTGCCGCTCTCATTCCTTCTTCTTTGACTTTTATGAGCTCTTTTAAATGCTTTCTACCTCTTTCTGTCGGCGCATCAGGAAATTTGGCTACTCCATCTACTTCCAAAGTAACACCTTTCACTTCTATGTAGCAAATTTCTTCTCCATTTGTAAGTTTTATGTCAAACTTGCTGTTCCCAAAGCTCCTTTCCTTTTCCACCAGTTCATATCCTCTAAACTCCTCAACTATCCCTTTTTTTATGCTCTCCAAGAACACTTTATTGGGCACTTGAGAATCAATTGATATGAGCCTTTTACCTTTATAAGCAAAGGCAAGTTCATAAGGAGTTTTTCTCCCCCTTTTTTCTCTCACTTCTAAAAGCACATCTGCCCCCTTTACGAGTATCTCTTTAAGTCTACCTGTATTCGGAACGTGAACCAGGGTTTTAAAGCCATCTATTTCTACATAGGCTTCAAATCTATTTAACCTTTCTATGAATTTCCCTTTTATTATCGGATTTTTAATAATCATCATAAACCCTCATTTCATATCCTCTGCTGTAACTTCTGCAAAACTGGTTGGCGTCTCCCAGAGAGTAAGCTTGTACAGCTTGTAATTGGGCCCTTTGAGTTCTCCTTCTAATTCCTTCCACATCCACAGGAGTATGTTTTCACAAGTTGTGTTAAAACCCAGCACTTCATTTAAATATTTGTGGTCAAGCTTTTTTATAATTTTTTCATTGACAATTTCTTTTAGCTTTACAAAGTCCAAAACCATTCCTTCCTCATCGGGATAACCCTCAACTGTGACCTCTAACCTATAAGTATGGCCGTGCAACTCTTCACATTTACCATGGTAATTGACAAGGTTGTGGGCGCTGTCAAAGGTAAATATTTTTGTAACCTTCATTTTTTACACCTCTTCACACCAATCTTTTTTGTAGAGCCATACACCCTGCTTATCTATAAGGCTTTCTATCGCCTCATCTATGGATAAACCGTTTTTACTCAATGAAGGATTTATATCCCTTAATGGTATCAGCACAAAAGCCCTTTCCCACATGTGAGGGTGGGGAATAGTTAGCTTCTCATCATTTAGAATAAGTCCATCATACAAAAGGATGTCTATGTCAATGGTTCGGGGTCCCCATTTTATTGTGCGCTCTCTTTTGAGTTCTGCCTCAATACTTGTAGTAACATCTAGAAGTTTATAGGGCGTTAGGTCTGTTTCTATTAAAATTGCAGCGTTTAAAAAATTGTCCTGTTCTAAATATCCTACAGGCTTTGTCTCATATATTGGAGAGAGCTTCTTTAAAACTATGTTTTTATTTGACTTAAGCCTTTTGACCGCCTCTTTTAAATACTTTTCTCTATCTCCTAAATTTGAACCCAAAGAAAGATACACCTCTGTCATCTTCTCACCATCGCATCAGTCATTTTAGCTACTCTTGACATTTCTTTTACGTCGTGGACTCTTATTATATCCACTCCTTTTACTATTCCCACAGCTACAGTGGCCGCTGTCCCTTCCAATCTATCTTCTACATCTACGTTTAAGACTTTGCCTATCATAGATTTTCTGGAAGTACCCAAAAGAACAGGAAGTCCCAGAACTTTTAATTCCTCCAGGCGATTCATGACCTCTAAGTTATGTTCCAGAGTCTTTCCAAAGCCTATGCCGGGGTCAACTATCATCTGGTTTCTTTCAATTCCAGCTTCCTCAGCAATTTCTATGCTCTTTTTCAAAAATTCTATGATAGATTTTACTACATCATCGTACTCAGCCAAAATGCTATTGTGCATCATGACAACCCCTGCTTTATATTTGGCAACTACTTCTGCCATCTTGGGGTCTTTCTGAAGCCCCCACACATCATTTACTATATGGGCTCCTGCCTCCAGCGCCTTTAAAGCTACATTCGCCTTCATAGTATCCACAGAAATTATCACATCTGAAATTTTAGAAAGCCTTTCGATTACAGGTATAACCCTTCTAATTTCTTCCTCTTCATCGACAGGACTATATCCGGGCCTTGTAGACTCTCCTCCTACATCTATTATATCTGCTCCCTCTTCAATCATCTGCAAAGCTCTTTCAATCCCTTTTTCTAAAGTATTGTATTTGCCTCCGTCCGAAAAGGAATCAGGAGTCATGTTTAAAATACCCATTATGTAGGTCCTTTTGCCAATCTCTAAAGTTTTATCCCTGCACTTTAAAATCATAGCCTTCCCCCTATCTCCTGGAATTTATCAAAGCCATAACTTCCGCTCTGGCTTTCTGGTCCGTTCTGAATATTCCCCTTAAAGCAGAGGTAACAGTTTTAGAACCCGGCTTTTTAACTCCCCTCATGGTCATGCACAGATGCTCTGCCTCTATGACAACAGCAACCCCCAAAGGATTGACGGCTTCCATTATGGTATCCGCAATTTCACTAGTAAGCCTTTCTTGGAGCTGAGGCCTTTTTGATAAAACGTCTACTATACGAGCAACTTTTGAAAGGCCTAAAATTCGCCCTTTTCTTGGAAGGTATGCCACATGGGCAACACCTATAAAAGGAAGAAGATGATGCTCACACATAGAGTAAAGGGGAATATCTTTTACCAGGATTATCTCTTGATGCTCATCTTCTTGGAAAATTTTTATAACATCTTTTACATCTGTGTGAAGTCCAGAAAAAATTTCTTCGTACATCCTGGCTACTCTGTCAGGAGTTTCAAGGAGCCCCTCCCTATCGGGGTTTTCGCCTATGGCTTCAAGTATCTCTCTTACAGCTTTTTTAATCTTTTCTTTGTCTATCATTTTTGATACCCCTTCTTTTTTGTTGTGCACAGCTTTAATTATATTACTTTTTGCGAAAAAAAGCCAGAATATAAAAGTTAAAAGCAGTCCTAGGACTGCTTTTAATCTTTGGGTTTCATTGTAGGGAAGAGTATTACATCCCTTATAGAATAAGAATCTGTCATAAACATGACAAGTCTATCTACACCTATACCCAAACCTCCTGTAGGTGGCATACCTACCTCAAGGGCATTTATAAAGTCCTCATCCATCATGTGAGCTTCTTCATCTCCCGCTTCTCTCTGCCTCAACTGTTCTAAAAATCTCTCTTTCTGGTCAATCGGGTCATTTAGCTCTGAAAATGCGTTTGCAACTTCTCTGCCGTAAATGAAAGCTTCAAACCTGGAAGTAAAAGCAGGGTTGTCGCGCTTTCTTTTAGCCAAAGGAGAAACCTCCACTGGATAGTCCATTACAAAAGTAGGCTGTATAAGATGCTTTTCTACCAGTTCGTCAAAGACAAGTGCTATTACTTCTCCTTTTTTCATATCGGGCTTTTTCAACTCAAGATTCAAATCCTTTGCTATTTTTCTCGCTTCTTCATCTGTACCAACTTTCCCAAAGTCAATCCCCACATATTCTTTTATGGCATCCACCATAGTGATTCTCTTCCACGGCGGCGTTAAATCTATTTCAGTGCCCTGATAGACTATTTTTGTGCTGCCATTTACTTTTTCAGCTACATACGCAAAAAGCTGTTCAGTAAGTTCCATCATACCGTGATAATCCGTATAAGCTTCATAAAGTTCAAGGAGCGTAAACTCCGGATTGTGCCTTATATCCATTCCTTCATTTCTAAAGACTCTGCCTATTTCATAGACCTTTTCAAATCCCCCGACAATCAATCTCTTCAAGTGAAGCTCCAGCGCAATTCGCAAATACATGTCTATGTCTAAAGCGTTGTGATGGGTGATAAAGGGCCTCGCCGCTGCTCCACCTGCAATTGTATGCAAAACTGGAGTTTCAACTTCCAGAAATCCTCTATTGTCTAAAAATTCTCTTATTGCCTTTATTATCTTGCTTCTTTTTATGAATACTTCTCTCACGCCTGGATTTATTATCAGGTCCACATACCTTTGCCTATACCTTAAATCCGGGTCTTTTAAGCCATGCCATTTCTCAGGAAGAATCTGCAGTGATTTACATAAAAGCTTGAAATCCTTGACATTTATAGTGATTTCTCCTGTCTTTGTCTTAAAGACTTCTCCTGTAACCCCTATAATATCTCCTATGTCAAGGAGCTTAAAGATTTCGTAGTTTTTTTCTCCGACATTATCATATCTCACATAAATTTGAATTCTTCCGTCCCTGTCCTGTATATCTGCAAAAGAAGCTTTCCCGTGGCTCCTCTTGGTCATTATCCTTCCTGCTAGAGTTACGGTTTTCCCTTCAAAATTTTCGTAATCGTTTTTAATGTCTGAGGAAAGATTAGTTCTTTCAAACCTATCTATGCCATAGGGCTCTATCCCCATGCTCCTTAAGATATTGAGTTTTTCTCTTCTCACCTTTAAAAGTTCATTCAAATTCTCAAGGTCATTTAAAATGTTATCATTAGAATTACTCATATTATACCTCCATCATCCTTTACCTTCGTATTTCGAGTATTTTGAGTTTAATGACTCCCGCAGGCACTTCTACAGAAATTGTTTCTCCAACCTTTTTGCCTAAAAGCGCCTTTCCAATTGGAGATTCATCAGAAATCTTGTTATTCATGGGGTCTGCTTCCGCCGACCCGACTATAGTGTACTCTACTTCTTCGTTGTAAGTCTCATCAAATACTTTAACGGTACACCCTATGCTTACTTCGTCAAGCTTTATATCTTCTTCGTCAATTACTTTTGCGTTTTTAAGCATGGCTTCCAGTGTGGCAATTCTTCCCTCAATGAAGGCTTGCTCGTTCTTTGCTTCATCGTACTCTGAGTTTTCGCTCAAATCCCCAAAGGCTCTTGCCTGTTTTATTTTTTCAGCTACTTCTGCCCTTTTTACTGTTTTTAAATACTCAAGTTCCTCTTCTAATTTTTTAAGTCCTTCATAGGTCAAAATCACAGGCTTGCTCATAGGCATTCTCCTTTTTCTTAAAATATTTTAAAAGGTATTTTTATTCTTATGTAGAGTTTAAAATTTTTATGTGTTCAATATATTAATACACAAGCACTGCTTCCGCAGTGCTTGTGTATTTTTCATGTGGAATATTATAAACCAGGCAGCAAATAAAGTCAAGTCCAAATTAAGCGAATTTCCACGTTTCTAACCTTTTTTTAGCGTTTTTTCTCACAGATTCTATTTTTTCCATTGTAACTTCTCTTTCAAAGCTCCTGAAACCTGCCAATTTGAATCCGTGTTTTTTTGCAAGTCTCGCTATTTCATCTACCTGCTCGACTGTAAGGTCTCTCCCTAAAGAGTAATTTTCAATGCGCCCCTCCATAGCTAAAATCATTGTCTCTGCCATGCAGGCATAACTCGTTTTGGGCGGAAAACCAAAATTAAAGTGAAAATCCACATCTCCCGGTACTTCCACTACTCCTCCTTCTATCACAAGCACGTCATCCCTTTTGTCTGCAACTTCTTTTGATACATCTCTTGGCCTTGCCACATCGCATACCACTGCCCCGGGCTTTAAATATTCTGGCTTTATTACAGTATCCACTGCGCTTGTCACAGTTATTATTATGTCGGCATCCTCAAGTGCCTCTTTTACATCTGAAGTTATGTGAGCAGACATTCCTGTTTTTTGCATCAGGTAATCTCTGAAATTCTGCAATTTTTCTTTGTTTCTCGCAACTAAAGTCATGTATTTGGCATCCCTTGAGAGAATTTCAGCGCAAACTTTCCCTATGGAGCCCGTAGCCCCAATTACCACCACATGAGAATCTCTTACATCCTTGCCCATTAGTTCAGCTGCTTTTATGGCCCCCTCTATAGCGGTTGCTACTGTGTAGCTGTTGCCAGTGGTGACTGCGATGTTTGAATTTTTTGCAATTGTAATTCCCGCATCCCCTACAACAGAGGTCATAGCACCCAAACCTACAATTTCTGCCCCTAAATTTTCAGCAATCTTTACTGCTTTTATTATCTTCTTCAAAACATAATCTTCAGGCAGTTTAAGCATTTGTTCAGAAGTCAGAGGAACCGCTACAAACCATCCTTCTGTCTCAGCATATTTGCTTTTTACCCCTGTAATTTCAGATACCTTCATCGGCGGAAGGAGCCTTGTAAAGCCCTCCACCACCCATTTAGGGAATTTTTGCATCACTTTAAATTTGCGACTTACATCCTCGTATTCTATAGGATGAATTATAAAGCCAAATTTATGCACTCTCAATACCTCCCTTTTCTTGTAAATACTCTACCCTCGGCTCAAAACCTATCTTGTCCAAAAGCTCCTCATAATCTTTAGGCGTCATCTCTTCTTGCTTTTTGCCTGCTATTGCCACAAGAACTCCTTCCATCACATTTGTGCCGAAGGACCTCCCGTTTATATTGGGGGTGGTGGTAATCAAAATTTCAACCCCTCTCTGCCTCAAAGTTTCAACATCTTCTTGTGTTACAGTATTTGTAACTATGACCTTTCCTTTTAAATCTTCGGGCATGAACCTTTTTATAAACAAAAAATCGCCTGCTATTATGTCCGCCTCTTTATAGAATCTCTCGTATTTTTTGCTGTCTATCTTCAGCTGTTTTTCTCCCGTAGGATATATCAATTCAAAAGGCAGTCGCGCTACTACTGGAACGATTATAAAAGAGAGAAAATAGACAAGCCTTAAAGAGTGCAAAGGAATAGGGACATTGAGTGCAAACATCAGGTCCCCTATTATTAGGGAAGCTCCCTCTTCTTCAAAAGCCTTTGCCATTCCGTATCTATCCATTGCACTGGTGATAAGCACTTTTTTCCCTCTTAAGTCAACTATTCCTTTTTGCTGTATGTATTTTATTACTCTTCTTTCAAGGGTATTCTTAAGTCCCGAACCATCTACAATAGGGGTAATTTTCGCAGCATTCTTTAAAGGCAGAGCATCTCTTATCACATACCTCTTGTTTCCTGCAGAAAGATATAAGTCTATTCCACCCATACCAAAAGCGTCCACTTTTCCGTCAAGCTCTTTTATCATCTCTACAGCCTTTTTTAAATCTCCATCAGTGCCAATTCTTTCGATTATAAATTTCTCTCCTAAAACTTCTATTTCTGCTTTTTTATTCCTAGTAGAAGACCCTAAACTTATGCTTACAACTCTCTTCATTTTTTCACCCTCTTAAAGAATCTAATATGTCTTTTATTACCTTTGGATCTACATACACATCTTCTGTGAGCGGAGAATGCCCGATGTTTACAGTTATTATGTCTTTGTCAAAAATGGCTTCCATAAGCTGGCTCCTTTTGTCTGACCCTAAAAATATTATCACGTCATGAGACTGCACCTTGGCAATAAGGTCCATAACCATATTAAAAAGCTCTATCCCACTAGTACTTTCGGCTATGCTAAGCCTTTCTTTTTCAGATAAGAGAAGAGTAAAATTAACTCCCCATTCTTTCAAAAGCTCCTCGAGCTCTTCTTTGTTTTTTATTGGAAAACCAATTACCGCTATATTCCCGCCTTTTCTTACCTCCGCTAGATTCTCAAGCCGTGATATAAAGCTTCTGTCCACTTTAAAGCGGTCTGCCACCTCTTGCTGCGAAAAACCGTTCTGCCTCATTTCAATCATCTTGTCTATAATGCTGTGAAGTTTGTTTAAATTGATGATTTTGTCTCCCACTTTTACAAATTTCATCTTAAAACCTCCGATGTGCACATTTTGTGCTCACGCTGATTACAATTTTACTACTTTTTAAAAAAAATTTCAAGGCAGATTCACTGCCTCCAAAATTTTTCTATAGGTTTTAGAAGATGGCTTATTACTTTATTCACGGAAATAATCTGTACATCAAGTACATATAGCAGGTTTAACACATAACCAGCTATGAGAAATATAAAAAAAACTGTAACTTCCTTAAACCTTTTTTCTCTTAAAAGCCTTGGAACTTCCAGCATCGATAAAAAAACGAACAAAACCGTCAAAGCCGCGATTTTAAATAGCATCAAAACTCACCTCGGATGTATTGGTTTGGATGAAAGTCCAGAACGACGGATGTGCGTCTTAACAGTTACATTAAATTTTATATCAGGGTAAATATTTTCCCAGTCCTTTACGACTTTTTTCCACACTTTAGGCTTACTTCTGTGAAGAATTTCTACAAATCCCACTACATCTGCATTGTATTTTTTTTGAAGTATATTCAAAGTTCTCTCTATAGCAGATTTTATTTTACTGCTCACAATAACTTCTAATTGCTGTAGTTTTTCAGGCTCTGTGATGTCATACTTGGTCTCCTGTTCATTTAAATAAGCTTCTACATTTACTTTTATGTTAAATGAGATTTTATCCCTCTCAACTACAGGCTTAATCTCAGTTTTTGCTTTGGTTATCACAAGGGAGATGTGAGCTTTTTCGCCTTTTAATCCTTTATCAAGTGTTAAAGTGCTCCTTTTTAGCTTATTTGTCAGCACCAACACGGCTTTTGTGTCCTGCTCTTCTAAAAAGCCTATTAATTTATCATTGTCAAAAACTGCTGAACCTACAAGCCTTACTCCCACAGCTTTGCCATCTTTCTTTACAACCTCAAGTTTACCTGTGATAGGAGCTTTTTTAGGTATTTCCAGCGTCTGGATAAATTCATTTAAGTCGCATACATAAGAGGAAGAAGTGTTTGCCTGATTTGATATAATCCCAAGGACTTCTTTATAAGGATACCTTTCCAAGGTATTTGAAGAAGGAATATTGAAAAGCTCGTGTATGCTGCCTCCTGTGACAACTAAAATATATGCCGTTCTTCTAAACTCTGGATTTCTCGTCATAAAGTCAAGAGTCTGATATATACCTGAACTAGCAAATTTTTCATCCAAAAATATTATCTCGTTATACTGCATAAATAAAGATCGAGGAAGTTCGTCATTTAAATTGGCAAAAGCCTTAGCAAAGTCCACTCCATTTGCTTGAAAGACAGCGTAAGGCTTTCCAACAGCACCACCTCCCCCTGTTCCTCCTCCAAGTCCTCCGCCGCTCACTAAAAGCCCCGGTTTTAAGATTTCTACTACAAGATGAATCATCCCATCTTCTCCTTTTTCAATTCCCAATCCCTGAACAAAGGCCAGCTGATTTATCTCTCTTTTATCCCAGCAACCCTCAGTAATGAGTAAACTCGTCAAAAAAATTAATATCACAGCTATAATTTTTCTCCATTTCATTATCCTCTTTTATCCTCCTGCCTTATTATGTTTTTCCTCTGTATAGTTTTAGGCCTTAGTATTTTTGCCCACCAAGGAATCCTTGTAAATACATCCGTTAACTCCCAAGTTCTGCTCGGAGTTATCGGCGAAAGATAAGGCACTCCAAAGGATTCTAAAGATGTCATATGAGCTAAAATCATCATTATAACCATTATTATCCCAAAAAAACCTAAGGTCCCTGCTGCTATCATTATGATAAACCTGAGTAACCTGAAAGTTATAGCTACATTAAAGGCAGGTATGGCAAAGGAAGCAATGCCTGTCATAGCCACTACAATGACCATGGCAGGGGAGACAAGGCCAGCTTGAACAGCTGCCTGCCCTATCACAAGGCCGCCGACGATGCTCACTGCTTGACCTACCTGCATTGGAAGCCTGATTCCTGCTTCCCTCAGTATTTCAAAGGTGACCTCCATAAACAAAGCTTCTAAAAGGGCCGGAAAAGGAACTCCTTCCCTCTGGGCAGCAATTGATATAGCTAATTGCGTTGGTATCATCTCCTGATGAAATGTAGTTTCTGCTATGTATATAGAAGGGAAAAGAAGAGCCGTTATCATGGCTATTATTCTCAATATTCTCAAGGCAGAAGACAAAAAATATCTTTCATAGTAGTCTTCTCCTGCCTGAAAAAATTGTGCAAATACAGCCGGAACAGTCAATACAAAAGGTGAACCATCCACAATTATAGCTACTTTCCCCTCTAAAATCTCTGCAGTTATCCTGTCTGGCTTCTCCGAATGAGCAATCTGGGGAAAAGGAGAAAACGGATTATCTTCTATAAATTCCTCAATATATCCGCTGTCAATTATCCCATCAATCTGTATCTTCTTAAGCCTTTTTTTGACTTCTTGAACAACTTTATCATCCGCTATTGATTTTATGTAAGCGATTGCCACATCTGTCTTTGAGTATTTTCCTATTTTCATGTCCTCAATAACAAAATCAGGGTGCTTTATCCTTCTTCTTAACATAGAGGTATTAATCCTTAAGGTTTCAACAAATGCCTCCTTAGGTCCCCTCACATAGGACTCAGTAGTAGATTCACTGACGTTTCTTCCTTCCCAACCCTTTGTGGAAAGTATTAGCGCTTTTCCAACGCCATCAATAAAAAGCGCCGTATTCCCAGAAAGTACTTCATCTAGAACATCTATTACTTTATCTTTGATTTTTACCTCAGATATTGTAACAAAAAGTTCTTTTATCCTTTCAAAAAACTCATTTCCAAAACCATGTCTTTCTTCTATCTTCTGCGTTTCTATCGTCAAAGGGAATACTACATTGTGAGCTATCAATGATTTATCGGCTAGCCCATCTACATACACAAGATAGGCCGCTATCCTTTTTTTGCCAATTTTTATGTCTCTAAACACCACATCATTGTTACCCTCTAAAAGAGTGGAAAAAATATATCTATTTTTAATTAAATCTTTTTCTAAATACATATATTTATAATTTTCACGAATTTGCCGTGAATCAGGAAATTTTCTTGGCATTTTTACACCTCCAAAAATATTATTTCCTTTGCAAAGAATATTATGTCTTTTTATGCAAATAATATAAAAAAAGAAATAGAGGGTTGGGATATGATCAATAAAATGGAAGAATTTGAAAGGACAGCCGAAAAAAAAATATCCTCTAAACAACTTGTCTTCCTGCTAGTAACAACAGTTATCTCAACTGCTGATGTTTTTCTCCCTTCCTTTGTAGCACTGGCAGCGAAACAGGACGCATGGATATCCATAATCTTTTCTTTTCTTTTTTCTATCATAATATTTAGCCTGTACTACAAATTAGCAATTATGTTTAAAGAAGAAACATTTTTTTCCTATATAAACAAAATCGTAGGCAGTTTTGCTGGAAAAATCATTTCCTTTTTATATCTTCTTTTTATGCTTCACGGGATCTCACTCGTTATGAGAGAATTGATAGAGGTAATGGTAAATGCTTTCATGCCCCACACTCCTGCCATAGTGTTTTATATAGTATTAATAGTGTCAGTTATGTATACTGTTTCAAAAGGATTCCTTGCAATAGTGAAATTAAATGAACTTCTCTTCCCTTTCGGTATGCTTCTTCTGGCTTTCGTAATAACTCTTGACCTACCCAAAGTTGATATGAAAAACTTTCTTCCAATACTTGAAAACGGAATAGTTCCTCCGATAATCGGTTCTGCACTTATAACCCCCTTTATGCTAGAGACGGTCATCATCCTTTTTATATTCCCTCACATATCCAAAAAAGAAAGGGCATTAAAGAGTGGAATCATAAGCCTTACAATACTCGCCTTTAGTATGATGCTTGGTGTTCTGGCAATTGGGATATTTGGAGCAAAGACAGCGGCTAACTTTCAATTTACGGCCCTAGAACTCGTGAGAAACATACGCATAAGCGATTACATTCAGAGGTTTGACTCTCTTGTCATGGCCATGTGGCTTATGGGGATATATCTAAAAATAGTGATATTCACATACCTTTTCTCGAAAGGACTAACAGAAACCATTAAATCAACGGACTACAGGTTCATACTTTTACCATTAGCTACACTTTTGATACCATTGTCCGAGAATGTCTCGGAAAGCCTTGATGGACTGTACACATATTTCCAGAGATTTTTCCCTTTTGAATGCTTCTGGTTCGAAGTATTCTTCCCGCTTTTACTTTACACAATCGCAAAGGTAAGAAAAATAAAATGAGAGGAATCACTCCTTATTCCTCTCATATATGATCCTCAATCCCTCGAGTGTAAGCATCTCGTTCACAGTGTCTATTGTCTCTGATTCCTCAGCAATCATATTTGCAAAACCTCCGGTTGCCACTACATAGGCAGAAGGTGCAAATTCTTTTTTCATCCTCCTGACTATGTAGTCCACCATACCTACATGTCCATATATGATCCCGGACTGCATGCTAGATACGGTATTTCTGTTAATTACTGTTGAAGGTTTCGTAAGGTCTATCTTTGGAAGCTTAGCAGTCCTCTGGAAAAGAGCATCTGCCGAAATTACAAGCCCGGGAGCAATTATTCCGCCTAAGTATTCCCCTTTTTCCGATATAGCGCAAAAGGTGGTCGCCGTCCCAAAATCTATAACTATAACGGGCCCTCCATACAAGTCATAAGCTGCCACTGCATTCACTATTCTATCTGCTCCCACTTCTTTGGGATTGTCATATTTTATGTTTATACCTGTTTTTATTCCAGGACCTACCACTATAGGTTTTGTCTTAAAATACTTCACAGACATCGCCTGCAGAGTATTCATAAGGGGTGGAACTACTGAAGAAATTATCACATCATCAATATCCGAAAAATCTATGCCATTGTAGCTAAGAAGCTGGTTTACAAGCATTCCATATTCATCATGGGTCTTATTCTTATCTGTAGAGATTCTAAAGGAATGAAGCAGTTTTTTAGCTTCAAATACCCCTATAACTATATTTGTATTGCCCACATCAAAAGCCAGTAACACATCTCTCACCTTCTTCAATTAAAATTAAGCAGGCAAAAAGCCTGCTTTTTATCTATTGTATGCTTTTTTCAAAGACTTTACTACTGCTGTCACAAGTAAAGAAGCAACTATAATCTCAGGTATTCCATTTCGCAAAGCAACAAAAGCAGCTACCTGCCAAGGCAGATATTTAAAAATTACCGCTAGGCTTAAAACACCAATGGTGTTGGTTAATGTACCGGCTGCTGCAGCAATGGCACTATTTTTAGTCCACCTGTATACGTAATAAGCTACAACCCCTATGAATATTCTCGGCAATATGGCCACCACAGGGTTAGCAAAAAGAGGCGTATTAGCTCTTAAAAAGCTAGTAATACCGAATATCAACCCAACAAAAGCGCCGACAATTGGACCTTCCAGCACTCCTCCTATTATTGCCGGAATGTGCATAGTAGTAGCACTGGCAATTCCTAAAGGAATGTAGCCTAAGACTGTGGTGGACAACACAATAGCAATTGCTGAAAGCATTCCCGCAATAGCCATCTGCCTTAGCGTAAGCCTCGCAAATACCTGCTTCTCTCTTAAAGCTCTGATCTGCACACTCCACACCTCCGTTCCGGTTCCTTAAATTTAAGGATACCGTTCCGAACGCATGACAATATTAAATTTTTAAAAGCTGTCAGGTTCGAAACCGATACCCGCAGTTTTTATTTTACCATAGAACATGCTGATACATCAAGAATTTTTTATTCCATAGTGACAAGGACATCTCCTGTATTTACAGAGGCCCCTTTTGACACATTAACACTAACCACAATCCCATCCTCAGGAGCCATTATCTCGTTTTCCATTTTCATGGCCTCTAGAATGACCAGCACATCTCCTCTTTTTACTCTGTCCCCCTCTTTTACTCTTACATCCAAAATTGTACCCGGCATAGGTGCAGAAACAACTTTAGAACCAGAGGAAGAAGTAGGGGTTTTTGCTTTAGTTTCCGTTTTTTCCGAGCTCTCTGCAACAGTTACTTCTTTATTTGATTGATGCAAAATATTTGTAGTCTCCCCAAAGTCTCCCCTTTCCTCTTTTACTTTAATTTCCTCTACTTCAACTTCGTATGTTTTTCCATTTACTGTAACTCTAAATTTCTTCACTTTACCAATACCTCCTTATGGAACGTGCTTGCATCTGCTCTATTCTACCTACAAGAGACCACAAAGGTTGACCTGTAGACATCTCTTTAATTGAGGTTATGTAAAACTTCTTATCCTCCCTCATATATGCAGAAATCGCAGCCATTACGACGGCAACTATTTCTTCCTCAGTTTCTTTTTCATCCAATTTTTCTCTTTCTGCCCTTACTTCTATTACTTCTTCTACTCCCCTTTCACGGGGCACTCTTTTTAAAAGGTTTAAGATTCTCTCCATTTTTATCACCCTACAGAGGAATATTGCCATGCTTTTTAGCCGGCCTTGTCTCCCTTTTAGCCCTTAACATCTCAAAGGCAGAAATAAGCCTTGGCCGCGTTTCAGAGGGAATTATTACATCATCCACATAACCTCTTGCTGCAGCTCTATAAGGATTAGCAAAATTTTCTCTGTACTCTTTTATCTTCTGCTCTCTGACTTCAGCTGGATTTTCTGCTTCATTTATCTCATTTTTAAATACTATATTAGCTGCTCCTTCTGGCCCCATAACAGCAATTTCGGCAGTAGGCCATGCGAAAACTATATCTGCTCCTAAATCTTTGCTGCACATAGCAAGATAAGCCCCGCCATAGGCTTTTCTCACAATTAAAGTGACTTTTGGAACTGTGGCCTCTGAATACGCGTAAAGCATCTTAGCCCCATGCCTTATTATCCCACCATATTCTTGGTTTGTCCCGGGTAAAAAGCCTGGGACATCTACAATACTCAATATCGGGATATTAAAAGCATCACAAAATCTTATAAACCTTGCTGCTTTGTCAGAAGCATTTATATCCAGAACTCCCGCCAAAACTCTAGGCTGATTGGCCACAATTCCTATCGTTCTTCCATTTAACCTCGCAAAAGCCGTAATTATGTTTTCCGCATACATCTCCTGCGATTCAAAAAATTCGCCTCTGTCTACTATCTCCCTAATAAGTTCCTTCATATCGTAGGCTTTATTGGGATTGTCAGGAACTATTTCCATAAGTCTTTCTGAAATCCTTGCCGGGTCATCACCTGTCTCATAACGAGGTGGATCTTCCAGATTATTCGATGGGAGATAAGAAAGCAGTTTTCTTACCATTTTTAGTACTTCCTCATCATTGGGACCTCTAAAATGCGCAACCCCACTCACCCTGTTGTGAGTGATAGAACCACCTAACTCTTCGGGAGTAACCTCTTCTCCGGTAACAGCCTTTATTACCTGAGGACCCGTTATAAACATTTGACTTGTCTTATCCACCATAAATATAAAATCTGTTAAGGCAGGCGAGTATACGGCTCCTCCTGCGGAAGGCCCCATTATCACAGAAATCTGAGGTATTACTCCTGAAGCAAGAGTATTTCTGTAAAAGATCTGACCATAACCTGATAGTGCATCTACTCCTTCCTGAATTCGAGCACCCCCTGAATCGTTAAGACCAATTAAAGGTGCTCCCATCTTTATAGCCATATCCATGACTTTTGTTATTTTCTTTGCGTGGTATTCTCCCAAAGACCCTCCTAAGACGGTAAAATCTTGAGCATACACGTAAACGAGCCTTCCATCAATCGTTCCATATCCTGTCACAACTCCTTCTCCCAGATACTTCTGTTTCTCCATTCCAAAGTCATAACAGCGGTGCTCTACAAAAGGGTCCAGCTCTACAAAACTTCCCTTGTCAAGGAGGATATTTATTCTCTCTCTCGCCGTGAGCTTCCCTTTTTCATGCTGAGCCCTAATTCTCGATTCTCCGCCGCCTTCTTCTGCTTTTGCCCTCCTCATTTTTAGTTCTTCTATTTTTTCCTGGATGCCCATCAGGATGCCTCCTTAATGAAATAAAGTTTTAGTAGTAGTTTTTAGTACCTACTATAATATAACATACGAGAAGAAAAAGCTCAACAAGTTTTACTTCCTCTCACAAAGCTCCAGCAATACGCCATTTGCGCTTTTGGGATGGACAAAGGCGATTTTTGCCCCTCCTGCTCCATACCTTGGCACTTCATCTATGAGCTTTACTCCTTTTCCCTTCAACTCCTCTAATGCCTTTTCAATCTCATCTACTTGAAGGGCTATGTGGTGTATGCCCTCTCCCCTTTTTTCTATGAATTTTGCTATAGGTCCATCCTCTGATGTTGATTCTAAAAGCTCTATCTCGCTCTCCCCGACCGGAATAAAGGCCGTCTTTACCTTCTGCTCTTCAACTTCTTCTATCCCTGTCACTTTTAAACCCAGCACTTCTTCATAAAACTTCCTCGCTTCTTCTATGCTCTTTACTGCTATCCCTATGTGGTCTATCTTTTTAATCACATTCTTCCCTCCTCTCAAGTATTTGCCTGTAGAGTGCTTCTGCAACTGTATAAGGATCTATCTCTTTAGCCATGATTTTCTGAATTTTCTGGTCAAATTCTTCATCCCCTATTTTTTTAAATACATCCTTCATAAGCTTGTTCTTCACGCTCTCTGTTATCTCCATCTTTATTCTGTTTTTCCTCTTCTCTTGAAGTTTACCACTTGAGATGAGATATTCTTTATGAAAATAAATTTTTTCAAGCACCTCATTTATACCCTTTCCCTCCTGTGCTACTGCTTTTACAACAGGAGGCCTCCACTCCTTTGGCATATCTAAGTCAAGCATCATGTTAAGCTCTAATACAGTCTTATCAGCTCCTTCTCTGTCGCTTTTGTTTACAACGAATATATCTGCTATCTCCATTATCCCAGCCTTTATGGCCTGTATATCATCTCCAAGTCCAGGCGCTAAAACCATCACTACTGTATCGGCTATTTTTATTATATCTACCTCTGATTGGCCCACCCCTACTGTCTCGACAAACACGTAGTCCATCCCTGCTATGTCAAGAATCGCTACCGCCATATAGGTCCCTTTTGAAAGCCCTCCTAAATGCCCTCTTGTCCCCATGCTCCTTATGTACACATTGGGATAAAGAGTTAAATCCTGCATCCTTATCCTGTCGCCGAGTATAGACCCGCCAGTAAAGGGACTTGTAGGGTCGACAGCTATTATTCCTATTTTTTTACCTTCCTCCGCCAGTTTCTTTACTATTTTATCTGTCAGCGTGCTTTTCCCAACCCCTGGCGGTCCGGTAATGCCAACTACATAGGCATTGCCGGACCTCTTGTAAAGTTTTTTTATTATCTCTCTGGCTTTTTCTTCGTCGTCTTCAGCATAAGTGATAGCTCTTGCTATTGCTCTTTTGTCTCTATTAAGAAGCAGCTTTTCTAATTCCATCATTTTTTTGCCAGCCTCTTTACATGAGTTTTTATATATTCAACTACTGCAGATGTCGGTGTACCAGGGGTGAATATCTCTGCTATGCCGTGTTCTTTCAAAAATGGAATGTCTTCTTCTGGTATCACACCTCCGCCTATTACAAGTATGTCCTCTGCCCCTCTCTCTTTTAGAAGCTTTGTTATTTTGGGAAAAAGTGTATTGTGAGCGCCAGATAAAATGCTCAATGCCACTACGTCCACGTCTTCCTGTATGGCTGCCTCCACTATCTGCTCAGGTGTCTGCCTTAATCCCGTATATATTACTTCCATGCCAGCATCTCTTAAGGCTCTTGCTATCACCTTTGCCCCTCTGTCATGTCCATCCAAGCCGGGTTTCGCCACCAGTACCCTTATTGGCCTTTCCAT